>JABSOJ010000034.1 GCA_013216005.1 Alteromonadaceae bacterium
CCTGAGCGTCTTATTGATCTTCAAATTCTTAATCGGGTATTGGTGGATGAGCAAGTAAATGCCTTGTGGTTGACTGCCGGTTTATTTGAACAGTGGAGTGAGTCACTGCCGGAGCTTCCCTTATTGAATTATGTCGTTGCCGGTGGGGACGTGCTTAATCCTGAGGCGGTCTTGCGGGTCCAGCGTGCTTTGTCGCATGTTACTTTAATCAATGGTTATGGTCCGACAGAGAATACTACCTTTACCTGTTGTCATCGAATGGAGCATAAAGAAACGCAGGGGGGCTCAATACCTATAGGACGGGCAATTAACGGCACCAGCCTATATGTGTTAAATGCTGAACAGCATTTGTCACCCGTGGGTGTGCCCGGAGAGCTCTATGTGGGGGGAAGCGGTGTCGCAAGAGGATATTTAAACCAGCCAGCACTGACGGAAGAGAAATTTATCACCAATCCATTCGGTGAAGGACGTTTATATCGTACCGGAGATTTGGTGCGTTATTTACCTAACCAGGAGTTGGACTTTATTGGTCGGGTAGATAATCAGGTCAAAATTCGTGGTTTCAGAATTGAGCCTGGAGAAATTGAGCAAGTATTAGTGACGCATTCTGGGGTTAATAGCGCTGTGGTATTGGTGCAAGAGAGTGCCAGTGGAGACAAACAGCTGGTGGGTTATGTTGTATCACCGGATCATGTGTCAGGCAATGAAGAAAAAAGCATTGATTTTATCACCGAACTCAAAGGGCATATAAGACAGTCTTTACCAGATTACATGGTACCTGCAGTCTTTATGGTATTAGAAGCAATACCGTTAACTGCGAATGGTAAGCTTGATAGAAAAGCGCTACCTAAGCCTGATATGTCACTGCAGCTCCTTGAATACGTGGCACCGAGTAATGAAACGGAAAATATCTTATGTGAAATCTGGCAAGAAGTATTGGGTATCGAAAGGGTAGGGATCACCGATAATTTCTTTGAATCAGGTGGACATTCATTGCTGGCGACCCGGGTGATCGCTAAGATTAATCAAAAGTTTACCGTTGAATTAGCGCTAAAAGTAATATTCTCTTTTCAAACGATAGAGCAGCTGGTACCTGAACTACTTAAACAGGATCAGGTCTTGGGGAGACCCAAATTAGAGCCAGTGTCTCGTGATCAGGCATTATTACCTTCTTTTGCGCAACAGCGTTTATGGTTGTTAGATAAAATTGATGGTGGTAGTGCACATTACAATATGCCTACAGGCCTTAAATTAAAAGGTGAGTTGAATAAACAGGCGCTGGAAAAATCGCTTTGCATCATTGTTGAACGCCATGAAAGTCTGCGTACCTACTTTGCTGAAGATGAAAAGGGACAAGCCCTTCAAATCATCCGCAGTGGCGATGATTTTTCTGTGCAGTGTACAGACCTATCTGAATTAGAGGAAGCAGCACGCGAGTCTGCCCTTAGCGAGGTTATCGCCCGCGAAGCTGAGTCGGTTTTTGATTTGAGCCATGATTTCATGTTACGCGCCAGCCTTGTGAAGTTAGGTCCACAGGAGCATGTCCTGTTGGTGACCATGCATCATATTGCCTCAGACGGCTGGTCGATGTCGTTGCTGATCAATGAATTTAGTACCTTATACAACGCTTTCTCCAAAGGAGAAGCTGATCCGTTAGCGCCGTTAGCCATTCAGTACGCGGATTATGCTCATTGGCAGCGTAACTGGTTACAGGGTGAAGTGTTAGAAAAGCAACTTGGTTATTGGACAAACCAATTAGCGAATTTACCTGTGGTGCATAATTTACCCTTGGATCACGCTCGTCCCGAAATACAACGTTTTGTTGGGGCGAATTATTCCCAGTTGATCAATGCCGAGTTAAGTCAAGCGCTCAATAGTGTATGTCAGGAAAACGGGGCTACTTTGTTTATGGGCTTGCATGGATTATTCTCTGTGTTGTTGTCACGTTACAGTAATGAAACCGATATTGTTATTGGCACCCCGATAGCAAACAGGGAGCAGGAAGAGGTAGCAGATCTGATCGGTTTCTTTGTCAATTCCTTGGTTCTGCGCAGTGATTTGTCAGGCAATCCAAGTTTTACAGAATTAGTTGCACAAAGTAAGGAAATGTTATTGGGGGCTTATGCCCATCAGCAAGTGTCGTTTGAACAAATTGTCGAAAAACTGCAACCTGAGCGTAGTTTACGTCATAGCGCGTTATTTCAAGTGACGTTAGTGTTACACAATAACGCAGAGGGGCAATTATCACTTCCTAGTTTATCGTTAGAGACAGTGGGTCAAGCCAGCACGGTGGCAAAATATGATTTAACCCTGAATGTGACTGAAAGCGATGAAGGTCTGATACTGGTGTGGCAATATAATAGTGATTTATTCAATGCTCTTACCATAGAACGTTTGGCTGGTAGTTTCGAGTGTCTTTTGGGCTCTTTAGTTACCGCACCTGAAAACAAGGTGTTAACCGCAGAACTACTGAGTGCTGATGAAATACATCAGCAGTTAGTACAATACAATGATACGGCGAAAGCGTATGAAACAGATAAATGCCTCCATGAATTATTTGAAGCTCAGGTACTTGCTGATCCTGATGCAATTGCCTTGGTGTTTGAAGGAGAAAAGCTGACCTATGCCCAATTAAATGCTAAAGCGAATCAGCTTGCTCATTATCTGGTTGAGCACAGAAAGGTAACACCAGACACCTTGGTGGGTTTGTTTGTTGAGCGCTCACTTAGCATGGTGATTGGTATTTTAGGGATATTAAAAGCAGGTGCTGCCTATGTACCGCTTGATCCTGAATATCCGGCTGAGCGATTAGCCTATATGCTTGAGGATGCAGGACTTTCTCTGGTATTGACTCAGAGCCATTTACTCAACGTATTATCGATAAATGATGATCAAGCAGAATGTTTGGATGAACCAGACTTTTTGCAGAATATAAGTAACTATTCAAGCGACAATATCTCAGTATCTCAACTTGGTTTAAGTCCACAACATCTTGCGTATGTTATTTATACCTCGGGCAGTACCGGCAGGCCAAAAGGCGTTATGATAGAACATCATTCCGTGACTAATCTGGCATTTAATCTCAATGAGTTGGGTTTAGCAGAGTCAGGTAAGCAATGGGGGTGGCTTGTTTCTTTTGCTTTTGATTCTTCAATAAAAGGTCTGAGCCAACTTGTTTGTGGCACCAGCTTACACATTATTTCTGATGCGTGTAAACGTGATACTAATGCCTTATCAGATGTACTGCCTTCTTTAAGTGTACTTGATTGTACGCCAACATTAGTAGAGTTATGGTTAGATGCGGGTCTTGGCGCACAATTGCCACAACTTATTATAGGTGGGGAGCCAATTAGTCCAAGGTTATGGGCGCGGTTGGTACAGTGGCAGGCTGAATATGGCAAGAAAGCCGTAAATGTCTATGGCCCGACAGAATGTACGGTCAATAGTACCCTTCATATGATTTCTGGAAACAAGCCGTTGATTGGAAATTGTTTAGCCAATGTTAACGCATTTGTTTTAGACACCTATCAACGACTCGTGCCGACAGCCACTTCAGGTGAATTATTTATCGGTGGTGCTGGCTTAGCCCGTGGTTATTTACATCAGCCGGAGTTAACGGCAGAGCGCTTTATTGATAATCCTTTCTATGATGCTAATGACATAACCAGCAGTAAACGCTTATATAAAACGGGTGATTTGGTTCGTCGCTCAGGCAATGGGGCGCTTGAATTTTTAGGTCGTAATGATGATCAGGTTAAAATCCGAGGTTTTAGAATTGAATTAGGTGAGATTGAATCTCAGTTAGCCATCTGTGACGGAGTGAATGGGGCTGTTGTCGCGGTTAAAGAAAATGCGGTTGGTGATTCACAATTAGTTGCTTACATACTTTCCGATAGCTTGGCTTCCGATAAAGCCGACGTGGATGGGAATGACGAGGAAAGCAGGTTATTAGCGAATGATTTTATTGCGTTATTACGTCAAGGTCTCAGCAGAGTTCTACCTGAATATATGATACCGACGGCTTTTGTTTTACTCGACAAAATACCGTTAACCGCTAATGGTAAGTTAGATAAAAAAGCGTTACCAGCGCCTGATATGTCAGAGCAGCAGAGTCAATACGTTGCTCCGAGCACGGAAACAGAAAAAATCTTATGTGAAATCTGGCAAGAAGTTTTAGGGTTAGAACAAGTTGGCGTTAACGATAACTTTTTTGCATTAGGGGGTCATTCGCTATTAGTGATGCAGGTGATTGCACAGGCAAAAGTGGCAGGGTTAGCTATTGAAGCTCGCCAGTTATTTACTTTTGTCACTTTGTTTGATTTAGCTCGTGAGATCACCACATCGGGAGAATGCACTCAGCCCTTGTTTGAAGTGCCGGCCAATCTTATTCCTGAGGGGTGTCAGCACATTACCCCTGATATGTTACTTCTGGTAGATTTGCAGGACAGTGATATAACCACACTTGTCAGTCAGATCCCAGGTGGAGCTGGTAATATTCAGGATATTTATCCGCTTGCTTCTTTGCAGCAGGGTATTTTGTTTCATCATATGTTGAATAAAGAGAATGATCCGTATGTGTTGCCCTTGCTCTTTAGCGTGGAGAATAAAGCGGCCCTAGATGGATTTATTGAAGCTTTGCAGTTTATTATCAATCGTCATGATGTGTTGCGTACCTCTATTTTATGGCAAGGATTATCGACACCTGTACAGGTGGTTTTACGTCAGGCTGAGTTGCAGGTGAGCTGGCCAGAGCTGGACGCCGGGCAAGATATTGAAACTCAGATGCAGGCATTAAGTGCGCCGGACAAACAGTGGATGGATATCACTCAGGGACCTTTGTTACGTCTGCAAGTTGCTCAGTCAGTTGATAGTGGGCAATGTTTTATCTTATTGCAGTTACACCATATTATTTCTGACCATGTTGGTCTGGATATCATTCAAAAGGAAGTGGTGGCTTATCTGGCGGGACAGGGAGAAAGCCTGACACCAGCCCAGCCTTATCGTGATTTTATTGCCCATGTTTTACATCAGGCAAAAGTAAATGATGCCACGGCTTATTTTACTGAGATGCTGGGAGATATAGATACCCCGACCACGCCGTTTGATTTAGTGGATGTTCAGGGAGACGGTAGCAATATTGTTGAATTAAGAGACATGGTTCCGGATGACGTTGCTGCACAGCTGCGTACATTTGCTAAAACTTTGAAACTCAGTCCTGCAGTATTATTCCATACGGCCTGGGCCATGGTGGTTGCGGGATGCAGTGGCCGGGATGATGTAGTTTTCGGTACGGTATTTTCGGGACGTTTACAGGGGCTTACTGGCTCTGAGAACATGATGGGTATGTTTATCAATACCTTGCCTGTGCGTGTTAAACTTGAAGATAATAGTGCGATTGCATTAGTGCGTCAGGTAGAAAAGACTTTGCAGGCATTATTACCTTATGAACAGGCTTCTTTGGCTTTAGCACAGCATTGTAGTGCTTTGCCAGGTGATACCTCGTTATTTAGTGCTATGTTTAATTATCGTCATTCTGGTCCAGGCACAGCCTCTGGTGAAAGTGAGGAATTAAGTGATGATTTAATTGAGGAATCAAGTGGTAGTGGAATATCGGTTATTACCGGGCAAGAGCGCACTAACTATCCTTTATCTCTGTCAGTGGATGATTTTGGTGAAGCGTTTGGTTTAGATGTGCAAGTTGATGGTGCCATCAGTCCTGAGCGTGTTATTAACTATATGCAAACCGCACTTGCTTCTTTAGTAGACTGCTTAGGTTCAGCAACGGAGCAAGCGATAAGCGCTTTGACCATTTTGCCTGAAACTGAGCTTCATCAGCAGTTAGTGACGTGGAACGATACTTCGTCTGATTACCCGCAAGATAAATGTATTCATGAATTATTTGAAGCTCAGGTGCTTGCTGATCCTGATGCTATTGCCCTGGTTTTTGAAGAAGAAAAGCTGACCTATGGTGAATTAAATGCCAAAGCGAATCAGCTGGCCCATTACCTGGTTGAGCAAAAACAGATCAGACCGGATAGTCTCGTAGGTTTATGTGTTGAACGGTCATTTGATATGCTGATTGGCATGTTAGGGATACTAAAAGCCGGTGGTGCATATGTGCCGCTTGATCCGGGATATCCTGCTGAGCGTTTAGCTTATATGCTTGAAGATGCTAAGTTGACGCATGTATTAACGCAATCACACTTACTTGGCCAAATTCCGGTCAGTGAAAAGCAGGCATTGTGTTTAGATGATCAATTATTTCAGCAAATATTGAGTGAACAGCCAGAGAGTAATATCGGAACGATGCAAACGGGGCAGACATCAAGTCATCTGGCCTATGTTATTTATACTTCGGGTAGTACGGGTAAACCTAAAGCTTCTTTGCTTGCGCATCGGGGTGTATGCAATCTACTGGTAGCTCAATCTCAGGCATTTCATGTTACCCGTGATAGTCGTGTACTGCAATTTGCCTCAATAGCGTTTGATGCAGCAACGTCTGAGTGGGTTATGGCGTTATGTAATGGTGCGATTTTATGTTTGGTTGCTCAAGATACAATAAAGGATCCCTTATTACTCGACAGAGCAGTAAGTGCTACTGAGGTTACTCATGCAACCTTGCCTCCTGCTTTGTTACCCGCTTTAAATCAGGCGTGCTGGAAGAGTGTGAAGCACCTTATTGTAGCAGGGGAAGCTTGTTCACCTGCACTGGCAAAACTTTGGTGTGTAGAGCGGAACTTCTATAATGCCTATGGTCCGTCAGAATCTACGGTTTGTGCGACAATCAGTTGTTTTGATAGTCTGGAGCATATGACATCTGCTTCCTTACCTATAGGTAAACCAATAAACAATATTCAGGTTTATGTTTTAGATGAAAGAGAAGCACCAGTGCCGATCGGCGTTGTTGGTGAGTTGTACATCAGTGGTGTCGGTTTATCCCGTGGGTATTTAAATCAGGATAGAATGACAGAAGAAAAGTTTATCCAACATCCGTTCTTATCTGATCCGCAAGCGCGTTTATATAAAACCGGCGATTTGGTTCGTTGGTTATCCGATGGTGATTTGGAGTTTATCGGACGTACAGATCATCAGATTAAAATACGTGGCTTTAGAATAGAGCTTGGCGAAATAGAGCACAGCCTGATAGCTCATGATGATGTGAATGAAGTTATTGTTATAGCGAGCGAGAGTGCAAGTGGTGATAAACAGCTGGTGGCGTATGTTGTTTCACTTCAGAGCGAGCAAACTGAACAAATACCCGCTTTAATCACTTCAATGAGAGTACATCTGCAAAACACATTACCTGATTATATGGTGCCTTCGGCGTTTGTGGTGTTAGACAAGTTACCGTTAACCGCGAATGGTAAGGTCGACAGAAAAGCGCTGCCTAATCCAGATATGCCACAGCAGCTATCTGAATACGTGGCACCGAGCAGTGAAACAGAAATTGTCTTATGTGAAATCTGGCAAGATGTATTGGATATCGAAAGGGTGGGGATCACCGATAATTTCTTTGAATTGGGTGGTCATTCACTGCTAGCGACTCAGGTGATAGCTAAGATTAACCAAAAGTTTACTGTTGAATTAGCCTTGAAAACTATATTTACTTTTAAAAATATAGAACAGATGGTGCCAGAATTACTCAAACAGGATCAGGTATTGGCTCGACCCAATTTAAAACCTGTCTCTCGTGACCAGATATTATTACCTTCTTTTGCGCAACAGCGTTTATGGTTGTTAGATAAAATTGATGGTGGTAGTGCACATTACAATATGCCTACAGCTCTTAAGTTAAGGGGTGAATTAGATAAAGATGCGCTGGAAAAAGCGTTGGAAACAATTGTTGAACGTCATGAAAGCTTGCGTACCTGCTTTGCTGAAGATGAAAAGGGGCAAGCCATTCAAATCATCCGCAGTGCCGATGATTTTTCTGTGAAGTGTACGGACCTATCTGAATTAGAGGAAGCAGCACGCGAGTCTGCCCTTAGCGAGGTTATTTCCAGCGAAGCAGACACTGTTTTTGATTTGAGCCATGATTTAATGTTACGTGCCTGTCTTGTGCAGTTAGGCTCACAGGAGCATGTCCTGTTGGTGACTATGCATCATATTGCCTCCGACGGCTGGTCAATGTCGTTGCTGATTAATGAATTTAGTACCTTATACAACGCATTTACTAAAGGAGAAGCTGATCCGTTAGCGCCGTTAGCCATTCAGTACGCGGATTATGCACATTGGCAGCGTAATTGGTTACAGGGAGATGTGTTAGAAAAGCAACTTGGTTATTGGACAAACCAACTAGCGGACTTACCTGTGGTACACAACTTACCGTTGGATCACGTCCGTCCTGAAATACAAAGTTTTGCTGGGGAGAATCATTACCAGTTGATTAATGCAGAGTTGACTAAAGCGCTCAATAGTGTGTGTCAGGAAAACGGGGCTACCTTGTTTATGGGCTTACATGGGCTATTCTCTGTGCTGTTGTCACGTCATAGTAATGAAACTGATATCGTTATCGGTACCCCGATAGCAAACCGGGAGCAAGCAGAGGTAGCAGATCTTATCGGTTTCTTTGTCAATTCCTTAGTGCTGCGCAGTGATTTGTCAGGCAATCCAAGTTTTACAGAATTAGTTGTACAAAGTAAGGAAATGTTACTGGGGGCTTATTCTCACCAGCAAGTGTCGTTTGAACAAATTGTTGAAAAATTGCAACCTGAGCGTAGTTTACGCCATAGTCCGTTATTTCAGGTGATGCTGGTACTGCAAAATAATGAGACGGGGGAATTAGATTTATCTGGTTTATCGCTAGAGTCCGTCGGGCAATCCGGTACGGTGGCTAAATATGACTTAACACTGAATGTGACTGAAAGCGATGAAGGTTTGATGCTGGGGTGGCAATATAATCGTGACCTATTCAATGCCCTTACCATAAAACGTTTGGCAGACAGTTTTGAACGTCTCTTGGACGTTTTAGTTACCGCACCTGAAAATAAAGTATTAACCGCAGAATTACTGAGTGTCGATGAAATACATCAGCAGTTAGTACAATGGAATGACACAGCGGCGACCTATCCTACAGATACATGTATTCATGAGCTGTTTGAAGCACAAGTTGCTAATAACCCTGATACAATTGCGGTGGTCTTTGAAGACAGCCAATTAACTTATGGTGAGCTGAACGGTAAAGCCAATCAACTTGCACATTATTTAGTCGAAGAAAAACACATTATTCCTGATACGTTAGTAGGCCTTTGTGTTGAACGCTCATTAGAAATGATTATTGGGTTGCTTGCTATCTTAAAAGCAGGTGGTGCGTATGTGCCATTAGATCCAGATTATCCTGAAGCGCGTTTAGTCCATATGATAGAGGATGCGCAACTTGTTACTGTGTTAACACAAACGCATTTACAAGATAAAACCCCGGTCACAGCGCAACAAGCGGTATGTCTGGATGAAGCAGGTTTACAAGAACAATTAAAGCAATACCCGACAAGTAATCTTGTGCCGAGTGAATTATCGCTTACCTCAAGCAACCTTGCTTATGTGATTTATACCTCTGGCAGTACGGGTAAACCGAAAGGCGTACTGATTGAACATAATGCGTTATTAAATAACATTGTTGATAATGCCTCTCGATTTGGTGTTGATAACAGTAGTGTCTTTTTACAAAATATTTCTATTAATTTCGATGCTGGCACATGGGTTATCTGGATGTCACTTTCAAAAGGGGCTAGCTTAACGGTAACTCCGTCTTTATTTTTGGATGTTAGCTCAGACTCTACTTCAGAGGGGAATTCATTATTTAAAGGTGTTAGTCATTTGATGATGACGCCATCAAGTTTGGCGCTTCTTGAGCCAGAGAATTTTGAGGGTATTAAAAGTGTCATAGTTGGTGGTGAAGCCTGTAGTCAAACTTTAGCTCAGGCATGGCAAGGGGTCGGGAGATTCTTTAACGCTTACGGTCCTACTGAAGCAGCGATATGCTCTACCGTTAAGGAAATATTGCCTGAAGACTCAATTACGCTTGGTGGACCGAATTCTAACGTTATTTGTTATGTACTTAACAATGAAACATGTACTCCTGTAGGAACAGCTGGAGAGCTCCACATAGGCGGCGCGGGCTTGGCCCGGGGATATTTGAATCAGCCAGAGTTAACGGCAGAGAAGTTTATTTCTAATCCTTTCTATGATGCAAACAACCCTAACAGCAGTGAGCGTTTGTATAAAACTGGCGATTTAGTGCGCTGGTTGCCGGAGGGTGAACTGGAGTTTTTAGGTCGACTAGATGATCAGGTTAAAATCAGAGGATTCCGCATAGAGTTAGGCGAGATAGAGCATGCTTTAGCTGAGTGTATTGACGTGAATGAAGCCATTGTGCTCGCAACAGAGATTGCAACGGGTAATAAGCAATTGGTCGCTTATGTGGTGACGGACAAATTATCAGAAAGTGGTTTATTAGAAAGTAATTTATTAGAAAGTAAGAGCAACAATGAAACAGTTGTAGAAAACACACTCCAACGTCAGGACTTTATTGCTTCTCTTAAACAAAATATCAGTCAGGATTTGCCTGACTACATGGTGCCTTCTGTGTATATTTTGTTAGATAAACTGCCGTTGACTCCTAATGGTAAGTTAGACAAAAAAGCGTTACCTGCGCCTGATATGTCAGGACAGCTGAGTCAATACGTTGCACCGAGCAATGAAACAGAAAATGTCTTATGTGAAATATGGCAAGAAGTATTGGGTATCGAAAGGGTGGGGATCACCGATAATTTCTTTGAATCAGGTGGTCATTCATTGCTGGCGACCCGGGTGATTGCGAAGATTAACCAAAAGTTTACGGTTGAATTAGCGCTAAAAGTAATATTCTCTTTTCAAACGATAGAGCAGCTGGTGCCTGAACTACTTAAACAGGATCAGGTCTTGGGGAGACCCAAATTAGAGCCAGTGTCTCGTGATCAGGCATTATTACCTTCTTTTGCGCAACAGCGTTTATGGATGTTAGATAAAATTGATGGTGGTAGTGCTCATTACAATATGCCTACAGGCCTTAAGTTAAAGGGTGAGTTGAATAAACAGGCGCTGGAAAAAGCGCTTTGCACCATTGTTGAACGTCATGAAAGTCTACGTACCTACTTTGCTGAAGATGAAAAGGGACAAGCCCTTCAAATCATCCGCAGTGGCGATGATTTTTCTGTGCAGAATATTGACTTATCTGCATTAGAGGAAGCCGAACGCGAGTCTGCCCTTAGGAAGGTTGTCGCCCGCGAAGCAGGGACGGTTTTTGATTTGAGCCATGATTTTATGTTACGAGCTTGCCTTGTGCAGCTAGGCCCACAGGAACATGTCCTACTGGTGACCATGCATCATATTGCTTCCGATGGCTGGTCGATGTCGCTGCTGATCAATGAATTTAGTACATTACACAAAGCTTTTGCTAAAGGAGAAGCTGATCCGTTAGCGCCGTTAGCCATTCAGTACGCGGATTATGCTCATTGGCAGCGTAACTGGTTACAGGGAGAAGTGTTAGAGCAGAAACTTGGTTATTGGACAAACCAACTAGCAGACTTACCTGTGGTACATAATTTACCCTTGGATCATGCCCGTCCCGAAATACAAAGTTTTGATGGTACAAATCATTACCAGTTTATCAATGCCGAGTTAGGTAAAGTGCTCAATAGTGTGTGCCAGGCAAATGGCGCTACCTTGTTTATGGGCTTGCATGGGTTATTCTCTGTGTTGTTGTCACGTTACAGTAATGAAACCGATATTGTTATCGGTACCCCGATAGCAAACCGGGAGCAGGCAGAGGTAGCAGATCTGATCGGTTTCTTTGTCAATTCCTTAGTGCTGCGCAGTGATTTGTCAGGCAATCCAAGTTTTACAGAATTAATTGCACAAAGTAAGGAGATGTTATTGGGGGCTTATGCTCACCAGCAAGTCTCGTTTGAACAAATAGTTGAAAAACTGCAACCTGAGCGTAGTTTACGCCATAGTCCGTTATTCCAGGTGATGCTGATACTGCAAAATAATGAGACGGGGGAATTAGATTTATCTGGTTTATCGCTAGAGTCCGTCGGACAATCCGGTACAGTGGCTAAATATGATTTAACCCTGACCGTGATAGAAAATGAAGAAGGTCTGGTGTTGGTCTGGGAATATAATACCGATTTATTTGCCGCCGATACCATCGAGCAGATGGGTCAATGTTTTGAACATCTGTTAAGCGTTTTGGTCAAAAAGCCGGATGATAAGGTGCTTAGTGCTAGCTTGCTCGATGAAAAGCAAAGCCAGCAAGCACTGGTTAACTGGAACGATACTGCGATGGATTATCCGCAGGATAAATGTATTCATGCCTTGTTCGAGGCTCAGGCTGAGAAAAATCCGGATGTTATTGCGCTGGTATTTGAAGACAGAGAAATCAGCTATGGTGAGCTTAATAGCAAAGCGAACCAGCTGGCTCATTACTTGTTAAAAAACAAGCAGGTGAAACCGGATACGCTGGTTGGCTTATGTCTTGAACGCTCGGTGGAAATGGTTATCGGTATTTGGGGGATATTAAAAGCTGGTGGTGCTTATGTACCGCTTGACCCGGATTATCCAGCAGATCGTTTAGCCTATATGCTTGATGATGCTAAACTAAGTACGGTATTGACCTCTACTGAAATTAAAAATAGCCTGGCAATCAGCGACTCACAGGCATTATGTCTTGATGTTAATGACATACAAGCCCAGTTGGCAGCACAGGACGACAGCAATCCTACTTTGGAGCAAAGCGGATTGAGCTCTGCTCATCTGGCTTATGTGATTTACACCTCGGGCAGTACCGGTAAACCTAAAGGGGTTATGATTGAACATAGCTCCCTGATGAATCGTATTCATTGGATGGATCGCCAATATACCTGTACAGCTGATGACAGAATATTACAAAAAACGCCTTTTAGTTTTGATGTCTCGGTCTGGGAATTTGTCTGGCCGTTAACCTCGGGGGCTCGTTTAGTATTAGCCAAACCTCAGGGGCATAAAGATCCGGTTTATTTAACCGAATTTATTCAGGCGCAGGGGATCACTAAACTGCATTTTGTTCCTTCTATGTTAAGCGGGATGTTATCGCTTGGAGATTTGGCTCAGTGTCATTCACTGAAACAGGTGTTTTGTAGTGGCGAGGCCTTGTTGATGGATCAGGTTAAAGCATTTCAGGCGCTATTGCCGGAGGTTGAATTACATAACCTTTACGGGCCGACGGAAGCGGCAATTGATGTCAGTCATTGGGATTGTTCACATGACATGGGAGAGTCTGTGCCGATTGGCCGGGCGATCGATAATACCCAGTTACTGGTATTGAACGAGCAGTTAAGTTTCGCACCGCCAGGTGTGGCGGGAGAATTGTTTATTGGTGGTGCAGGACTTGCCCGTGGTTACTTAAACCGGTCAGATCTCACACGTGAGAAGTTTATCAGTAATCCATTTTATCAAAAAGGCGATGCTAACAGCAGTGAACGTTTGTACAGAACCGGTGACTTGGTACGTCGGTTAGCTGATGGCGAGCTGGAGTATTTAGGCCGTCTGGATCACCAGGTTAAGCTGCGTGGTTTCAGAATAGAGCTTGGAGAGATAGAGCAAGTTTTAGTGGCTCATCATGAGGTGAGTGACGTCGCTGTGTTAGCAATAGTAAACGCAAACGGTGATCAACAACTGGTGGCGTATTTGGTGTCTTCGCAGGAAGATCATCAGAGTTTGACTGTGTCAGTCAAAGCCCAACTTCAGCAGGTACTACCAGAATATATGGTACCAGCAGTGTTTATAGTGTTAGACACTTTGCCGTTAACGGCAAATGGCAAGCTTGACAGGAAAGCGTTACCTGCGCCTGATATGTCAGGACAGGTGGATGAATATGTTGCGCCGACTACGGCTACCGAAAAAATCTTATGTGAAATCTGGCAAGATGTTTTAGGGTTAGAGCAAGTGGGCATTAACGATAACTTTTTTGCATTAGGAGGCCATTCACTATTAGTGATGCAGGTAATTGCAAAGGGCAAAGCGGCGGAATTAGCCATTGAAACTCGTCAGTTATTTGCTTTGGCCACCTTGGCTGATTTAGCCCGTGAGCTCTCTGAGTCGTGTGAAGAAATTCAGCCATTATTTGTAGCACAAGCCAATCTTATTCCTGAGGGTTGTCAGCACATTACTCCCCAGATGCTACCTCTGGTAGATTTGCAGGACAGTGATATAACCACACTTGTCAGTCAGATCCCTGGCGGTGCCGGTAATATTCAGGATATTTATTCGCTGGCTCCTTTGCAGCAGGGTATTTTGTTTCATCATATGTTGAATGAAGAGAATGATCCGTATGTGATGCCCTTACTCTTTAGCGTGGAGAATAAAACGGCCTTAGACAGCTTTATTGAAGCCTTGCAGTTTATTATCAAACGTCATGATGTGTTGCGTACCTCTATTTTGTGGCAAGGCCTATCGACCCCTGTACAGGTGGTTTTACGTCAGGCTGAATTGCAGATGAGTTGGCCAGAACTGGATGCCAGTCAAGATATTGAAACTCAGATGCAGGCCTTAAGTGCGCCGGATAAACAGTGGATGGATATCACTCAGGGACCTTTGTTACGCCTGCAACTTGCTGAGTCAGCTGATAGCGGGCAATGTTTTATCCTATTGCAGTTACATCATATTATTTCTGACCATGTTGGTCTGGAGATCATTCAACGGGAAGTGATGGTTTATTTGGATGGACAAGGTGAGCGTCTTGCGCCAGCTCTGCCTTATCGTGACTTCATTGCCCATGTTTTACATCAGGAAAAAGTCAATGACGCCACGGCTTATTTTACTGAGGCACTGGGAGATATTGATACCCCGACCACGCCGTTTGATTTAGTGGATGTGCAGGGAGATGGTAGCCAGATTGTTGAATTAAGAGAGAAGGTTCCGGATGACATTGCAACTGAGTTGCGTGCAGTGGCTAAAACGTTGAAACTCAGTCCTGCTGTATTATTCCATACGGCCTGGGCCATGGTGATTGCCGGATGTAGTGGCCGGGATGACGTAGTTTTCGGTACCGTATTCTCGGGACGTTTACAAGGTCTTACTGGCGCTGAGAACATGATGGGCATGTTTATTAATACCTTGCCTGTGCGTGTTAAACTTGAAGATAATAGTGCGATTGCCTTAGTGCGTCAGGTACAGCAGGCCTTGCAGGAATTACTATCTTATGAGCAGGCCTCTCTGGCTTTAGCGCAGCAGTGTAGTGCTTTGCAGGGTGATAGTTCGTTATTCAGTGCTATGCTGAATTATCGTCATTCTGGTCAGGGTACAGCTTCAGTTACAAGTGAAGCATTAAGTGAAGGGTCAAGTGAGGAACAAAGTGGTAGTGGAATAGCGGCGATTGGCGGACAAGAGCGCAGTAACTATCCTTTCTCTCTGGCCGTGGATGATTTAGGTGAAGCGTTTGCTTTAGATGTGCACGTTGATGATGCCATCAGTCCTGAGCGTGTTATGAACTATATGCAAACCGCACTTGCTTCTTTAGTGGAATGCTTAGCTTCAACTACGGAGCAAGGGATAAGCGCTTTAACAATCTTGCCTGAAACTGAGCTTCATCAGCAGTTAGTGACGTGGAACGATACTTCGTTTGATTATCCGCAAGATAAATGTATGCATGAATTATTTGAAGCTCAGGCACTTGCTGATCCGGATGCTATTGCACTGGTGTTTGAAGGTGAAGCGCTGAGCTATGCGGCATTAAATACCCGTGCTAACCAGCTTGCTCATTATTTGGTTGAGCAAAATCAGGTGACACCGGATACGATGGTGGGTGTGTGTGTTGAACGCTCCATTGAGATGGTGATTGCCTTATTGGCAGTGCATAAGGCAGGAGCCGCTTATGTACCGTTGGATCCTAATTATCCAGCCTCCCGTTTAGCTTATATGCTGGAAGACTCAGGATTATCCTTAGTGCTTAGCCAGCGTACACTTGCCGGTAAGTTACCTTTTGATAATGAAAGCATCCTTTATATTGATGACAGTGCGGTATTTGAACGTTATTCAGTTCAGAACCCGGTTGTCGCTCAGACTGGTGGCTTAGCCGATAGCCTGGCCTATGTTATTTATACCTCGGGTTCAACCGGTAATCCTAAAGGGGTGATGTTAGAGCATCATAACCTGACAAACTTTTTATTGGCGATGCAGCAACGTCCGGGATTAGAAAGCAAGGATGCCTTGTTGGCGGTAACGTCTTTTTCTTTTGATATCCATACGCTGGAATTGTTTTTACCGTTGATTTGTGGTGCTCGTGTCGTGCTTGCTTCACAGGCGGAGGTCAGTTCTCCTACCGCGTTAGCCCATTTAATTGAAGCGCATGGCGTAACGACTATGCAGGCTACGCCGGCGACCTGGAAAATGCTGACCAATGATAACTGGCAGCCTTCGCGGGAAATGAAATTATTATGTGGCGGTGAAGCATTATCGGATAACCTGAAAGATGAATTATTATCAATAACGGGTATCTCCCTGTGGAATATGTATGGTCCGACAGAAACCTCTGTTTGGTCTTCAGTGTTGGAATTAACGTTAGATCAAAAAGTAACGATCGGCGGACCAGTTGAAAATACACAGTTTTATGTCCTTACCGATGCGCTTAAACCTGTGCCTTTTGGTGTGGCGGGAGAGTTGTTTATTGGTGGTGCAGGGCTTGCCCGTGGGTACTTAAACCTGATAGACCTCACACGTGAGAAGTTTATCAGCAATCCATTTTATCAAAAAGGCGATGCGAACAGCAGTGAACGTTTGTATAGAACCGGTGACTTGGTACGTCGGATAGCGGATGGCGAGCTGGAGTATTTAGGCCGTCTTGATCACCAGGTTAAGCTGCGTGGTTTCAGAATAGAGCTTGGTGAGATAGAGCAAGTTTTATTGACTCATCAGGCCGTAAGTGACGCTGCTGTGTTAGCAACCGTTAACGCAAACGGGGATCAACAACTGGTGGGGTATTTGGTTGCTTCGCAGGAAGATCACCAGAGTTTGACGGTGTCAGTCAAAGCGCATCTTCAACAGGCCCTGCCAGAATATATGGTGCCGGCAGTGTTGATGGTGTTAGAGGCTATGCCGCTAACGGCTAATGGTAAGATTGACCGAAAAGCGTTACCTGCGCCGGATATGTCTGGACAGATGGGTGAATATGTTGCGCCGACGACAGCAACGGAAACAATTTTATGTGAAATTTGGCAAGATGTTTTAGGTATTGAGCAGGTGGGCGTTAACGATAACTTCTTTGCCTTAGGGGGTCATTCGTTACTCGTGATGCAGGTGGTTGTAAAAGCCAAAGCGGCTGGATTAACCCTTGAAACCCGTCAGTTATTTGTTTTCTCCACCTTGTCTGATTTAGCCCGTGAGCTCATGATGTCGGGTGAAGGCACTCAATCCGTATTTGAAGCGCCCGCTAACCTTATTCCTGAAGGGTGTCAGTTCATTACGCCGGATATGTTACCTCTGGTAGATTTGCAGGACAGTGATATAACCACACTTGTCAGTCAGATCCCTGGCGGTGCCGGTAATATCCAGGATATTTATTCGCTGGCTCCTTTGCAGCAGGGTATTTTGTTTCATCATATGTTGAATAAAGAGAATGATCCGTATGTGATGCCCACGCTCTTTAGTGTAGAGAACAGAGCGGCCTTAAATGATTTTGTTGAGGCCTTGCAGTTTATTATTAATCGTCATGATGTGTTGCGCACCTCTATTTTATGGCAAGGCCTATCGACTCCTGTACAGGTGGTTACACGTCAGGCTGAGTTGCAGATGAGTTGGCCGGAGCTGGATTCAGCGCAAGATATTGAAACTCAGATGCAGGCCTTAAGTGCGCCGGATAAACAGTGGATGGATATCACTCAGGGACCGTTGTTACATTTACAACTTGCTGAGTCAGCTGATAGCGGAGAATGTTTTATCCTGTTGCAGTTACATCATATTATTTCTGACCAGGCTGGCCTGATGATCATTCAACAGGAAGTGATGGCTTATTTGGCCGGGCAAGGTGAGCGTCTTGCGCCAGCCCTGCCTTATCGTGACTTTATTGCCCATGTTGTACATCAGGCAGAAGTCAATGACGCCACGGCTTATTTTACTGAGATGCTGGGCGATATTGATACCCCGACCACGCCGTTTGATTTAGTGGATGTGCAGGGAGACGGTAGCCAGATTGTTGAATTAAAAAACATGGTGCCGAATGATATTGCAACAGCGTTGCGTGCAGTTGCTAAAACGTTGAAACTTAGTCCTGCGGTCTTATTCCATACGGCCTGGGCCATGGTGGTTGCGGGATGTAGTGGCAGGGATGACGTAGTTTTCGGTACGGTATTATCGGGACGTTTACAGGGGGTTACGGGCGCTGAGAACATGATGGGTATGTTTATTAATACCTTGCCTGTGCGTGTTAAACTTGAAGATAATAGTGCGATTGCCTTAGTACGTCAGGTACAACAGGTCTTGCAGTCATTATTACCTTATGAGCAGGCTTCTCTGGCGTTAGCGCAGCAATGTAGTGCTTTGTCGGGTGATACCTCGTTATTCAGTGCTATGCTGAATTATCGTCATTCTGGTCAGGGTACAGCTTCAGTTACAAGTGAAGCATTAAGTGAAGGGTCAAGTGAGGAACAAAGTGGTAGTGGAATAGCGGCGATTGGCGGACAAGAGCGCAGTAACTATCCTTTCTCTCTGGCCGTGGATGATTTAGGTGAAGCGTTTGCTTTAGATGTGCACGTTGATGATGCCATCAGTCCTGAGCGTGTTATGAACTATATGCAAACCGCACTTGCTTCTTTAGTGGAATGCTTAGCTTCAACTACGGAGCAAGGGATAAGCGCTTTAACAATCTTGCCTGAAACTGAGCTTCATCAGCAGTTAGTGACGTGGAACGATACTTCGTTTGATTATCCGCAAGATAAATGTATGCATGAATTATTTGAAGCTCAGGCACTTGCTGATCCGGATGCTATTGCACTGGTGTTTGAAGGTGAAGCGCTGAGCTATGCGGCATTAAATACCCGTGCTAACCAGCTTGCTCATTATTTGGTTGAGCAAAATCAGGTGACACCGGATACGATGGTGGGTGTGTGTGTTGAACGCTCCATTGAGATGGTGATTGCCTTATTGGCAGTGCATAAGGCAGGAGCCGCTTATGTACCGTTGGATCCTAATTATCCAGCCTCCCGTTTAGCTTATATGCTGGAAGACTCAGGATTATCCTTAGTGCTTAGCCAGCGTACACTTGCCGGTAAGTTACCTTTTGATAATGAAAGCATCCTTTATATTGATGACAGTGCGGTATTTGAACGTTATTCAGTTCAGAACCCGGTTGTCGCTCAGACTGGTGGCTTAGCCGATAGCCTGGCCTATGTTATTTATACCTCGGGTTCAACCGGTAATCCTAAAGGGGTGATGTTAGAGCATCATAACCTGACAAACTTTTTATTGGCGATGCAGCAACGTCCGGGATTAGAAAGCAAGGATGCCTTGTTGGCGGTAACGTCTTTTTCTTTTGATATCCATACGCTGGAATTGTTTTTACCGTTGATTTGTGGTGCTCGTGTCGTGCTTGCTTCACAGGCGGAGGTCAGTTCTCCTACCGCGTTAGCCCATTTAATTGAAGCGCATGGCGTAACGACTATGCAGGCTACGCCGGCGACCTGGAAAATGCTGACCAATGATAACTGGCAGCCTTCGCGGGAAATGAAATTATTATGTGGCGGTGAAGCATTATCGGATAACCTGAAAGATGAATTATTATCAATAACGGGTATCTCCCTGTGGAATATGTATGGTCCGACAGAAACCTCTGTTTGGTCTTCAGTGTTGGAATTAACGTTAGATCAAAAAGTAACGATCGGCGGACCAGTTGAAAATACACAGTTTTATGTCCTCACCGATGCACTTCAACCTGTGCCTTTTGGTGTTGTCGGAGAGCTTTTCATCGGTGGTGAAGGTGTTGCCCGAGGATATTTGAATCAGCCAGATTTAACGGCAGAGAAGTTTATCAATAATCCATTTGGCTCAGGAAGGCTATACAGTACTGGTGATTTGGTAAAATGGCTTGAAGACGGAAATATTGAATATCTTGGCAGAACTGATGATCAAGTAAAAATTCGTGGTCATCGTATTGAGCTAGGGGAAGTTGAAACGACTATCATGAGTCATAATGCTATTCGGGAGGCCGTGGTGGTGGCCCGTGATGAACCTGTTCAACTCGTTGCTTATATACTTGCTGATCAAAAGGATGGTGTTATAGATGATCTTCGTGGTTATTTAAATGGGCGTTTACCTATTTATATGATACCTTCAATTATTATCACGCTGGATACTTTACCATTAACGCCAAATGGCAAGTTGGATCGCAAAGCTTTACCAGATCCTGGTTTATCAATGCAGGATAAAGCTAGCTATGTAGCACCTGAAACAGAGACAGAAAAGGTTTTATCGAATCTTTGGGCCGAAATATTAAAGCTTGATGCGACTAAAATTAGCCGTACAGCAAATTTCTTTGATTTAGGTGGACACTCTATCTTGTCTATGCAGTTGATTTCAGAAATTAGGCTAATGTTTAATGTTGAATTATCGTTAACCCAAATATTTAGCACTCCTACACTGAATGAATTGGCCAGCAGTATCGCATTAAGTGAGGAAGCCGTTGATTCCTCGACTAACAAAATTACACGTTTTGATCTCGAAGAAGAACTCAATTCAGATGTAGAGATGAGTGAATATGAATTATAGTATTACCGAAAGCTTTAAAAATGAAATATTGCAGGGTCAGGTGTCCAAAGAGCAAATGGATTATTGGCGAACTCAGTTAATAAATGTATCTGGTGGTCATAATTTACCATTAGATCATGTTCGTCAGGCTGTTCAAACTTTTACTTCGGGTATTCACCGCAGTCGGTTAACAGAAGAAACCTGTGAACACCTGAATGATTTGTGTCAGGAAGAAAATACGAATATTTTTACTGGATTACAGGTTGTTTTTGCTGTTTTATTGGCACGTTACAGCAATGAAATTGATATTGTTATGGGAAGTCCTGCTGTTATGGCAAAGCAGGACAAGCAAGCTGAGTTGGATAGCTTGCAAGCCAATACCTTGTTGACAGATACAATGGCATTGCGAAATAACTTAACAGGTAACCCAAGTTTTAGTGAGTTATTGAGCCAAAGCAAAGAGATGTTATTGGCTGCTCATGCTATTGGTCAACTCTCTGTTGGGAACGATGTTGATAAACTTGAAATGGGATCTGGTTTAAACCCTAGTTCACTTTTTCAAGTAATGATTGTTATTGAGGAACCTGAACAACAGGAGGACTTTGGCAACTATGATTTATGTCTTAAGATTTCTGAAAATGAAGCAGGTTTACACTTAGATTGGTTATATAATGCTGAGTTGTTTGAGTCTGCTACCATCACCCGACTGGCGAACCATTTTGAGTTATTGCTTGTTGGGCTGAGTAGGTCACCGGATAAACATGTATTCAGCGTGGATATGCTCAGCAAGGAAGAAATTCATCAACAATTGGTTGAGTGGAATGACACGGCGGCGGACTATCCCACAGATAAATGTATTCATGAATTGTTTGAAACACAAGTCGTTAATAACCCTGATGCAATCGCTGTGGTTTTTGAAGACAGTCAATTAACTTATGCTGAACTTAACAGTAAAGCCAATCAATTAGCGCATTATTTAGTTGAAGAAAAACACGTCACCCCGGATACGTTAGTGGGGCTTTGTGTTGATCGTTCATTAGAAATGATTATTGGTATGCTTGCTATCTTAAAAGCAGGTGGTGCGTATGTGCCATTGGATCCGGATTACCCTGAAGCGCGTTTAGTCCTTATGATAGAGGATGCCCAGCTTGATACAGTGTTAACACAACGTCAGCTGGCGGATAAAATCCCGGTGACAACTGAGCAAGCCGTGTATCTTAATGATGAGCTTATACTTGATAAACTGGCTCAGTATTCAACCCGTAATCTTAGCCCAAATAAATCGGGGCTGACTGCTCATCATTTAGCCTATGTGATTTACAGATCAGGTTCAACGGGTCACCCGAAAGGGGTGTTGATAGCTCATCAATCTGTAACTTCTCTTGTTATCAATAATAATTTTGTTGAGCTGAATGATAAAACAGTTATTTTAGTTAATGCTCCGATTGCATTTGATGCGGCTACCTTTGAGATCTGGGGCGGGTTATTGAATGGAGGTAAATTAGTTGTTCAAGGTGAACGTGGGGTTGATCTAATTCGTTTGGGTGATTTAATTAATAAGAATGAAATCACCGTCGCCTGGATGACATCAGGTCTGTTTGATGTCTTTAGCTCGTTATATAAAAGGAAGCTTCCCTCACTAATTAATTTGCTTGTTGGTGGTGATGTGATAAAAAAACAGGCGGTGAGTAATGTTCGAGAATTAAATCCTGATTTAAATATTACCAATGGTTACGGACCAACCGAAAACACAGTTTTTAGTTGTTGCTACCCAATACCTGAAAATGTAGAACGTTTATGCTCTATTCCCGTGGGTAAATCGTTATCTAATCGGGGAACCTTTATTTTAAATGAAATGCTGCATGTTCAACCTCTAGGTGTTGCCGGCGAACTCCATGTTAGTGGGGCCGGATTAGCCCGAGGTTACCTGAATCAACCCGCGCTAACGGAAGAAAAATTCATCGCTAATCCTTTTAGTGATGAGCCTGATGCCAAACTCTACAAAACAGGTGATTTATGTCGTTACTTACCTGATGGTAATGTCGAATTTATTGGTCGTATCGATAATCAGGTTAAAATCAGGGGTTTTAGAATAGAGTTTGGCGAAATTGAATCATCATTGAGCGCTTTTGATGAAGTGAATGATGTGGTAGTTGTCGCAAGAGAAAATCCCTCAGGAGACAAATCATTAGTGGCCTATGTGGTGACTGATGAGGCGGGTGACTTCACGGGTGAAGATGAAAGCAGTACCTACTTCCCCCATGAGTTTATCGAGGGATTACGACAAGGCCTTCATCAGTCTTTACCTGATTATATGGTGCCGTCAGCCTTTGTTGTGCTAGATAAGTTACCGTTAACGTCTAACGGTAAGATTGACCGTAAAGCCTTGCCTGAGCCAGATATTCAGTCGCAGATACAAGATCAATATGTAGCACCGCGAACAGTGCTTGAAACTCAGCTATGTAAAGTGTGGGAAAAAGTATTGGGGATCAGCCGTATTGGTATTGATGACAATTTTTTTCGATTAGGGGGGAATTCTATTGCTGCGGTAAAATTAACCGCCATCAGCCGACGCGAAATGGGATTAGACATTCCTTTGCCTGTGCTGTTAACGCATAAAACCATAGCTGCAATAGCGCCTTTGTTGAGTCAGGAAGATAATCTGGTGATCCCTAAAGTGGCAACAGAGCATTATGCTTTGTCTTTTGCCCAGGAACGCATGCTGTTTATCGAACAAATGGAACAAGGGACAGACGCTTACCATATTCCATACTGTGTGCAATTGCGCTCTGATGTAAATATCAATAGGCTGGAACAGGCGTTTGATACACTCATTAACAGACATTTGATACTTAGAACGATTTATCGGGTGGATGACGACGGTAATGGTTATCAGGCGATTATCGATAACCAGGTGAAGATGAGCTCTTTTGTCCTGACAGAGCACAATGATTTAATACCAGCCATAAAAGAAGACATTGCCAAACCCTTTGATTTAACCTCTGAACAGGGGATGCGATTACACAGATATCAGTCGGGGGAAAGTGCTTACTTACTTATTGTCTGGCATCATATCGCCTTTGATGGCTGGTCTTTAGATATTTTTATGCAAGAACTGGCACTTTGTTATCAGGCGTTATGCAATTCAGTGTCAGGTATAAGCCAGGGAGAAGTGGTTAATTTACCCGAACTGGAGATCAGTTACGGAGATTATGCATTATGGCAGCGTCAAACATTACAGGGAGAAAAACTTAAAAGTTTGCAGGATTTCTGGTTACAGCAGTTATCTTGTTATGAAACCTTAGTCCTACCAACAGATTTTGAACGTCAGAAACAGTTTGATTATCAGAGACAAGTAATTGACTTTACCCTGGATGCAGCATTATCTGCCGGATTAAGAACACTGGCTAGGGAACAGGAAACTACACTTTATACCGTATTACTCAGTGGTTTTTATCTTACTCTGGCAACTGTTACCGGTCAGCATGATATTTTAGTTGGCACACCGTCGGATAATCGCCAGCATGCGCAAATTCAGTCCATGCTCGGCCTTTTTGTTAATA
>JABSOJ010000358.1 GCA_013216005.1 Alteromonadaceae bacterium
ATCCCCTGTTATTAGTACCGTAGGAAGATTAACTGATGGGAAAATGATTTGAAATGTGTGGTTTATAAGACGCTTACAAACGATTCACGAATAAATCCCCCTCATGACATCTTTTTACAACTTTTGACCCACTGTTAACTTCTCCGACATTTTACGACACAACACCGAAAGAATTCGACAGTGATTACCCTTATTCTAGTTTCAGTTTCTTAACCAATTACCCAAAACTGTTACAACGGAGTTTAACAAATGAAAAAAATTATTTTAGCATGCGCATTGGCCAGCCTTTCAATTACCGGTTTAGTTCAAGGAGAAGAATATTCACAAAACCCTATCCTCAGGCCTTTAACTTTAACTGATGGCACAGCGAAAATTACTGGCGCATATACTTATGGTGAACAACAAAATGGTGACAGTGAATCAGGCATTATGGCTAATTTTACTTACGGCTTAACCGATGATTTACAAATTGGCCTGGAAGGCTTAACTTATAGTTTATTTGACAACAACACAGGTTTTGAATTAGCAATAAATGCAGGCTTGCGTGGTTATCATGAAAGCGACGATGACCTTGTTGGTGACAGCTTAGGTTATGGCGTAAATATTTTCGGTAAACAAGTAATTAATGATAATTTAGCCATCACTTTTGGTACAGGATATACCTATTGGAATGAAGAACATTTAGACAATAAAAGAGAAAATACTTACTCTGTTGGAGTAATGACAAATGTAGCTAAAGACTTTACACTTTCAGCTCATTATACCTTCAGAGACTTACACGATTTCCAACAGGATAATGCAAATTCAGTTACGATTGGATTAAATCATGCGCTTACCGCTAATTTAGATATTGGGTTAACACTTCATTATTCAGATTTCGAAGAAGAAAGAAATGACGTGGCTTTTCACGAAACACCAGAAAAATCACTTGGCCTTTATGCAGGATGGCGCTTTTAACCGCTACTTTCAGATTTTTACAATAATAAATAGCAACCAACAAGTTGACAGTACAAGGAAACATCATGAAAAAAGTTAATTTAATACTCTTTATCTTAATAGGATATGTGCTGTCAGCTTGCTCTACGATTAATCATCCACAAGAAGATTTCAGCTACTTTCATCACACAGCATCTTTCGATATAGCAAAAGTCAGTCACTATAATATTGCCATTTTAGGTATTATTGACGAAACCAACAGCTTAACAGCCACAGAAAAAGAACAGTTCACCTATTCGGTTTACCAATCTTTTGTCACCGAAGTAGAAGAAGATAATTTAATCACTACCGAAGAGCTGGTTGCAGATATATCAATAGAAAAATATCAACAAATAGTGGCCGCTGCAAAAGTTAATGACATCAACCAAATATCACAAGTAATGACCGGGGCTGACAACCAAACCAGTCGCTATTTATTAGTCGTGAAATTAACAGACAGTCGAGATTTATATAAAGGCAGCTATTCGGATGATAGTTTTTTTTCTACTAATTCATGTAGCACTTCAGGATGGGCCGTGGGCGTAACCATGACCATAATTGATACACGAACAGCGACAGAAGTTTGGGGCGGACATTTAGACAAACAAGATAAACAACAATATTGTAACGATGACGGAGAGTTCATTAACGATCGTAAACATCATCGACGAAATCATCATAATGACAAAGAATTATTAGCCGCATTACTGATTGTGTATGCGGTGATCATTATCGCAGAAGAAATGACTAAAGAACAAGAAAATGAAGAGGAAGCTTCATCAACACTGACAAACAATACACAATTATCGATTTTTAAGGAAACCGTACAGGATTTTAGTGAACAGTTGCCAAGTTTTTTCAGGTAATAATTAAACTTATACCAAACACAATTATTCAACATTTAATTGGGTCGTTTGATATAACTTTACTGTACAATAGAATCAAACGGGCAAGCGCTTAAACAAACACTTAGTTGAAAGGAAATCAGCAAAATGACTGAACTATCATTACCAGAATCATCTGTACCGGAATCAACACACGTATTTCTTGTTGAAGACGATGAATCTTTAGCCTCTTTAGTAAAAGATTATCTTACGTTACAAGACTTCAGGGTATCTATAGAAGGACGTGGTGATTTAGCCGTAGAGCGCATTTTAACCGAAAAACCTGATATCGTCATTCTTGATATTATGTTACCCGGAAAAAATGGCCTTGATATCTGTCGGGAATTACGTGGGTCCAGTCAGATACCTATTATTATGCTTACCGCCCGCAATGACGACATTGACCAGATAGTTGGTCTTGAAGTGGGTGCCGACGATTATGTTGCTAAACCGGCACAACCCAGATTATTACTCGCAAGAATAAATGCTTTATTGCGAAGAACGCAAAATGAAGGTGAGCAAAAAAACTCGGGAAATGATAATGAACAATTAACTTTTGGCTCATTAACCATACATAGAAAAAAACAGGAAGTTGTATGGCTGAATCAATTAATTGAGCTTACAACGAATGAATTTGATCTTTTATCTTTACTCGCTGAAAATGCCGGTAATATCCTCTCTCGCGATGATTTGTTAAACAAATTAAGAGGGTTTGGCTACGATGGAATTGACCGGACTGTTGATATGTTGATCTCCCGATTACGTAAAAAATTCTCTGATGACTCAGCTAAACCCAAACGTATTAAAACCGTCTGGAAAAAAGGTTACTTGTTTGTTGCTGATGCCTGGACTGAGTAATCGCTGGAATGCACAACAGAAGAAGACTAAACAGCAGAAAACTTAACAGAAGAATGCAAAACAGAACATACTAAAGCGAACGCAAAGGATGGATCAAAGCTAAATGAAAAACCTTTTTATACGATTATATTTAGTTTTAATTATTGCCTTCGTTGGACTAGGTATCAGTATTGATACCTATTTTGAACAAGTATCTTCCGGGAAAAATTTAACCTCTGATATAGAAATGCATAAAGGCACTTTTTTTCTTATCAATAAAGAATTAAAACGTTTACCGATTGATGAACGCGCCCGGTATTTATCTATTATCAGCCCTTCGTTCGGCTTTCCAGTTGAACTTAAAGAACAGGATTCGTTAACGTTTTCCTCCGAACAATCAGACCATTTAAATCAAGCAGGTATTGTTACCCGTTATAACGATAACAAAGGCAAAGCCTGGTTTTACCAAAAACTAAGCGATAGTAATCAGGTAATGGTTATCGGCCCTATCTACATTGAAGCTGATAGTTCAGCTGATTTTTTAATTAATCTGGTATTTTTTGCCGGGTTAGCTTTTATTGTTTTCATTTGGGCCTGGCCATTATCGCAAGGTTTGCTTAAGCTAACGACCGCAGCCACGGCTTTCGGCAAAGGTGATTTTGCAATTCGTGCATCAACAAAAACCTCTGCCCCTTTAATTGAACTGGTAAACCGTTTCAACGCAATGGCAACCAGAATTCAGCACTTGATCAAATCACACCAGGAACTATCACACGCCGTATCCCATGAATTAAGAACGCCCATTGCCAGAATTAGGTTCGCTATGGAAATGGTCAGAGAAGTTGACGATAAACCCGCACAATTAAAATATATGCAGGTAATGGATGATAACATTGAAGAGTTAGATGGCTTAGTAGATGAACTGTTAACCTACGCCCGCTTTGATCGTGAAGAGCCTGACTTACAGTTAGAGTCTCAAGATATTGTCGGTGTTGCGTATCACGTAATTTCTAAATTCCAGTTAACCCACAGCCATATAAATATATTCTGTACCAATCCTGAAGATACCGCAATTATTTGTTGTTTTGATAACGACGCAATCGAACGGGCATTAGACAATTTAATTCGAAACGCCTGCCGATATGCTAAAAATGACATTCAATTAAGTATTAAAACAGACAACCAGACAGTAATAATTTGGGTTGATGATGATGGCCCCGGCGTTCCGACTGAGGCACGCCAACAATTATTTGATCCTTTTGTTCGTTTAGATAAAAGTCGGGATCGCAACTCTGGTGGTATTGGGCTTGGCTTAGCGATGGTGAAACGTTTAATGGAACTTCACCAAGGCCATGCTTCTGTTGCCCGTGCTGAACTTGGTGGAGCCCGGTTTGTTTTAAGCTGGCCTATATAATAGTTGCACTCATTAGTTAATTCATAAACAGTTAAGCAATTAATAATTAAGTCCTAAATTGGTTAAATTATAAATATTTAGATCATAAAGAGGTTAAGTAGATAGGAAGCGTCACAGAAATAGTTTTATTGTACACTATTTAGTACAACGGTCTTCCATTTATCATTCCAATCATTTGTATGT
>JABSOJ010000359.1 GCA_013216005.1 Alteromonadaceae bacterium
CTAGTAAATTGCTGATTAGTAAAAATAGCCCGACGCAAGATGCCAGAAAAGTAATTATATGGGTGGGTGTCCGGCTTAATTTTCGGCTTAATTTTTCCGGCTTAATTTATGGGTGGGTGTCCGGCTTTATTTCGCATCTTAATTAGGGCTTAATTATCATGAAAATAATTTGCATAAATAGATTTTAAATATAAAAGCATCAATTTACTTTTATGGACAAATTCAATGGAGAATAAACATTATGGAGTGTGAAGAAGCTGAACTTTATCGACTGCTTTTTTGTAAAAACGCCACACCAAATCAGCTGATTCAGGGTGAAGAACTTCTAAAAGGTGATAAATTAATTTCTACTAACGCAGAGTATATTTTCATGTTGCATGAAAGTGGCAATTTAGTACTGAAAAAAGATGGATTCGAATTATGGACATCTGATACTGGTGGTTATGAAAATATAACTCGGTGCGTCATGCAACATGATGGAAATTTAGTTTTGCTCCGAAATAATGGTGACATAGTCTGGGAAAGCAATACTTCTAATAATTCTGGAGGATCTTTAATTGTTCAGAATGATGGCCATGTTGTAATTACTAATGTGATTTGGGCTACGGGAACGAGTTAGAAATCGCAATATGCACCCAGTCACCAATCGCTAGCAATTATTTAGGTGGGTGTCCTACTTAATTCTTAGTACGACGACAGATAATTGATGTTGATTTGACATATTGCTTCCTTAAAAAGTTGGTTGCAATAATTAAATCAGATCAAATTAAGAAAGTTGAACTATGTCGCCGTAAGCTCACTATACTTTACTCTGGTTATAACACAACTACATTGTATTTTAGTCTTTACGCCCCCAGAAAAATATATCTTCATCGTTAAAATTACCATCTTCTTGATTTATATTAAGACACTCAGTGGCTAGGTCATAATTATATCCTCCTATATTTCCTAATCTCTCTTTACAATGATGTGTAACTGGACAATAATCTCCACTACGCCACTCTTGTGCACCGTCTTTAGAGCCCGTGTAGTAGTCATCGTCAGGATATTTTGAAATTAAGGGGGAATATGACGTTGGATCGGAAACCCAACCATTTATGATATACACTGCTTGCCATACAATACCTGAGTCTTCTAAATTTTCCATGCTGACATGCGAGTCATCCATCTCCGATTGTACTGAACCGACGGATGTTGTCCCACCATGAACAACGCAACTATAACGTTTGGCAATGTCAGCCACATCATTATCCCCCCCATTTGGTGTTTCTTCTCTACATTCTCCAGCATTGGGGTCACTTTCAGCACCAGAGTATGAGTCACAACCATTCATATTAATAGTTGCCCTATTTCTTATAGCCCAACCTACCGCATATCTTGCCAATTGGCTATGACCCCTCGATTCATTATAAATGACTTCAGCCATATTTGTGACGAGCGTCGAAAAACGCCAACCGAATATTGAATCATATACATGCCAGTCATGAAAGGAACCTCTACTATCATCACGCTTGTTATTGTGAGAAAAACCCCAAGCATAAGCTTCAGGAATACCCAGAATATTAGTTGGAAACTCGTTAACTGTACCTATAAATTTAGGTATTGCACCAACACCAATAAGCGGACTTTTACTTAATTCTTTTCTTATCTGTTTTATTTCTGCATCCACTTCATCCGTGTTTAGCTTTAAAATATGCATAATTTTATGTCTTAGCTGTGCTACATGAACATATACTTTCCTTTCATCAATGTCGAATTTGTTTAATATAACCAATGCTTCATTAGGTTTACCCGTTTTGAACAAGTAATTCGCGTAACGGAAGTATGCTTCCACTCCATCCTTCGGTGATCGCATATTAATCGCAGATAAAAATTGTGTATTAGCAGTATCATCTTTGAATTTCGCTAGCCCATCCGCGTAATCAACGTGAGCGAGATATGTGCCTGATTCATGGGTACTGTGTTGTAACAGTTCATCAAAAATTTGTATGAGTGCACTTTTTTTCTTTAACTTTACGGTTAATTCGGATAATTCTCTGGTGTATTTAATTCGATTTCGATCAATAGCTAGTTTAGAGGCTAATTTGTAAGCGGTTAAAGCCTTATTATAAATTGTATGTTTCGAATTGATGTCTTTTGATTTTAGGTTGTTGGACTTTAATTCTTTTGATTGCAGTGCTTTTTTTGTAACAGCACTAGTATCAGGCTCAGAATCTTGACTGTTTACGTAATACATTAAGGTTTTTGCATACTCTACAAGTAATTCTTCCTTTTTTTTGGGTTCCTGTATCTCAAATTTATCAGATTGTAGTTGTTTCTCCAGTTGCTTAATATGATCATCTGCTTGTTTTTTGACCTTAAACAGCTCAACCAGATTGGTCGTTTTTTGTTGATTTTGGTTGTCTGTTTTATCCAGAGCGGTATCCGCCAAGGCACTGAGTGAAAATATTAATAAAGCAATCAGTGGTATGTTTTTTATTTTACTGAATTTTAACATTTCAAATAACTCCGCTAAATAAAGTTTGTTGTAATAACTGCATTGATTAATCAAAAGATAAATGGTGTTGTCTATAAATTAATCGCTCGTACAATATATAAACAACACAAGAAAAAAGCTAATACCGATTGGCTATATAGAGAAGCTGTAACATAATGAACTTAATCATAGGTTATAAGATGTGAGTATATTAAGAATATATTATTGATTCGATTTAAATAGATTTTTGCTGCTTAGGTGGTATATATCTTTATGAATTTATTGCACTTATTTGTGTTTTATTATATTTGATTGTATTTTCTGTAGGAAGTGTAATACATTGAGTCTATAATAAAGGAGTGATATATTGAACAGATAAACTGTTCAGGAGGCATGATGACAAATAAAGGCTATAGAATTATCTTTGAAACGTATGACGTAACCGAACCTACACTTACTTTAAATCGCTCAACGATTATGGAGGATAAACTGATAGAGCCCACAAACCTTCATGATTTTTCGATAGGTCATGAGAAACAAATTGAATTACTCCAAGCCTCTCTGGACAATATTATAGCCGAAAAATTCAAACTACTGAATCAAAATCAAAGGTTCTGTCGCATCTTGAGAGTAAAGTTGAAAATGCCTTATTTCAGGCAAAGTTAAGCTGCAAGCGAGTAAAACTGCTCCCAAAGTGTCATATTACCTGAATTTTCCATTTGACCATGTCTGAGCATTTGCCACAATTCAACTCCGGCAATAGTTGCTTCAGCTCCTAAAACTGATTTAAATCCCAGGGCTGTTCGCATTTTCCATTTTACAGGGCGATGGCTCTGCTCAATCATATTATTCAGGTACTTAATTTGAAGTACTTCGATCAAACAGCCAACCATTCCTGCAAAGCATATTTGCCAATTGAACGTCTCCAAAGCTGCCGCATTACTGCCACTCTTATCAATCACCACTTTTTCAGGAATACCATGTTGCTTGATCGCTTTTTGAAAAAAACATCTGGCGGCCAGCTCATCTCGTTTTTCACTCAACATAAAGTCGATGGTATCACCATATTTATCAACGGCTCTGTAAAGATATTGCCATTCACCTTTTACCTTGACGTACGTTTCATCCATCCGCCAAGAGCTAGAAACAGCGCGTTTACGTTGACGAAAAGCAGCTTCTAGCTGAGGTGCATATTCACAAACCCAACGGTTAATTGTGGCATGATCTACTTGTACACCGCGTTCAGCTAATAACTCTTCGATATCTCTATGGGGGTCTGCGGAAGAACCCCCAAATTATATATAGTACCAATTAATGTATAAAACATATAAAAACACCTAATTAAATAAAGTTTTTATTATATTAGTAACGTGGTTGTTATTAGTGAATTATGTATTATATTTATACTTCATTATGTGATTGTACATTTACAAATAACAAAACTAATGAATAATACTGTAGTAAAGGTCAGAGCAAAAGTCGTTGAAGATGACACTGGAATCTTTTCACATGTACCTGTTTTGATCTCAGAGAGCGGAAACATTATTGATCCGTTACTGAGCTATACTCTAAAACTGAAACGAGATGGTTTAAGTAATTCCACAATAGATATCGCGATAAGAGCAACCCTACTGTTATTGAAGTATATGGCTGCAAATGAAAGCGGTTTTGATAATCCTAAATTATTGTTTGAGCTATTTACTAGTCGTTTGTACACAGGTACTTTTGACGATAATGGTTATGATCCATCAGGTCTTTGTTGGTTGCCGATTGGTTCAAGAACAGCCAAGCAATATATAGGTGC
>JABSOJ010000360.1 GCA_013216005.1 Alteromonadaceae bacterium
ATATTTACAGAAAAGTGCAAGTCTATGAAATTTAGATGTTCACAAATGTCAATAATAAAAAACTGCGGAATCGAGTTATAGCATGAATAATAAAACCGAAGAAAAACTAAAAAAGGCAACTAGTGTAAATATTCACGGTGAAAAATAATGAATCCACTTCAAGTTGCCAGGTAACTTATGTAACACCAAAAAGTATTTTGGAGCTGCAGTGAATTACAACTTGGTCACTTTGAAATGAGTTAAGATAATAAAATGTATATGAAAAATTCATCATAGTATAAATTACAATTTAACTTTCTAAGGCGCAATGGGAGCGTTAGCGCCTTAGAATCTTTCAGCAAAGGTCAGCAATCATTGGAAATAGTGGCTGTAATTTCGCCATGTTTTAGCAATAAAATTTAGTAAGCAATGTGGTAGCTACTGTCCTTTTGAAATTGGATTTAGCAAGTTGAAATTTGTTGTTTTGTAATTTTATCATAAGGACTTTTTAGTTCGCACTGGAGACCTTAGGGTTAAAATTTTTTCCATCTGTTTTCTAATGAATTATTCGTATCATATTGCTGAGAAGTTTGAGTAATAATGTCAATTAGCAACTAAAACCGATCCACCGTTAGCACGAAAAATTGACCCACACCTAGTTTTACTTTTCTTTGAGATGATTTAACTATGGATGTCCTAGTTATGCTATAAGTGATTCATGCAATCGAACACAAAACTTTTACCGAGGCGGATTCCAAAACGGGATCTAGTGAGGGATTTGTTCCGGAGTGAGTTGGGATGGGACAGCGTTTGAAGTTCCGGTGGTGGGTAAATGGAAAGATTTAGCCACAGGTTGACAGCTTAGTAGTGGTTTGAAAGTATGATTAGGTTAGATTTTCAAATAAACAAACTAACTTGCTAGCACCCAAAGAAATAGTTAAATTTAACTAAATAGTCTCAATTGCAACTGGTGGTTGACAAATTAACAACCTGACTTGCTGGTCTGCAACTACCTGATTTCCTATGCTTACCGCTCAACAACAGATGAAGGAATAAACCTTATGATATTAGCAGATAAGATTGTCAAATTAAGAAAACAGTTTGGCTGGTCGCAGGAAGAACTGGCTGAAAAGATGAATATTTCCAGGCAGTCAGTCTCTAAATGGGAAAGCACTAACAGCATACCTGATTTAAATAGAATAATTATGTTAGCGGAGATTTTTGACGTTTCAACTGACTTTCTACTGAAGGATAATGTTGAAGCATTTGATTCCCTCAGTGAAGGTAAAGAGACTGGTATCATTCAAATTAGCTTGGAACAAGCATTGAAGTATGTTGAGAATAAGATGGAGGTGTGTGGCTTAGTCACTAAGGGTGTTGTGCTTTGTGTGTGCTCAGTAGTACCACTCTTTTTCTTTTTGGCAATGGCTGAAACAAATCGATTGAATCTGACAAGCGATGTCGCAGCAGCGATAGGAGTTGTAAGTATATTGGTAATGGTCTCTATGGGAATAAGCTTTTTTATCAGAACCAACCAATATGAGAGTGACATAGCTCCGATAGAAAATGAGACAATTGAGTTGGCCTATGGTGTGCGCAGCGTTTTGGAAGAAAAATTACAAAAATTCAGAGCTACCTATAATCTAAGATTATCAGTAGGTATATTCATGTTCATTATCAGTTTTGTACCTCTGATGTTTGTTAGCATGTTTTTCGGTGGGTCAGATATAATTTTAATGATGCTAATTGTGCTGATCCTCATGATAGCAACAGGAATATACATTGTGGCTCCTGTCTCAGCTAAATACGATGCCTACAACAATATTCTGAAAGATAATTGTATAGAGACAGAAAAAAGTAGGCGTACAAAGCGTACAGAGAAGCTTGCAGCATTCTACTGGCCTTTGTTAACAGCCATATATCTTGGCTGGACCTTGTGGACTATGGATTGGGGCGTAACTTGGATTGTTTGGCCTGTGGGGGCTGTCCTTTTCGCAGCACTGGTTGGATTAATGGAATTGTTGGATAAAGAAGAACCTTGAAAAGTACAGACCTATTAGTCGGGATTTTAAGTTAGATTGGTCCGACCCCGCATGTGTGAGCTCCCCGAATGTGTGAGCCTGTCACGCTTTTTCATGGCCTTGTTATAGAAACAGACTGGGGTCGAATAGAAAATGGAAACAGACCGGGAACGGACCAACGTAACAGATTGATTAGTCAATATTTAACACAAGAAAACATGTAACTTTAATAGTTTAAACGTATGTTTTCGGCTTATAAATCGATATTGTAAGACGAATCATTCTCTCTGACTAAAGACAATTAACCATCACTTTAACTTTCTTATATTAATAACTAGTGCCTGAACGGAAACCCCTGAAAGTGTTACTACATATGCTCTTCGAGCTATTTTTAAAAACGAAGATTTTGAAAATTTGGCCCAAAAACACATAATATGCTTGAATTATCATCAAAACCGACTGATTTCCAAAGATCTTCAAACTTTAAAAGCAGCTACACCCCATACGTAATAAGACATGTAGACTTTCCGTTCAGGCACTAATTAATGTAATTGACGTTTTCTATCCCATTTAAATTTAATTACTCTTGTTTATAGCGGCGGTAGATAATAGGCCAAATATAACTGGGTGCAAAATAACGATTAGCTATGGGCATACATTTTCTTTCTTAAAGATATGATTTTGTACTCAAAACGGTGATTCTAAGCAGATTTAATAGCTCATTATGTTACTAATCGGCTGTAAATTCAATATATTAGACTGGTCCGACCCCGCATATGGAAGAATCAGATATAAACATTTTTTTCAGGTTTAAGTAACCCATAGCTATTGGCTATGTACCAGTTAAGTGTGTCTTTGGCATTAATTAATTGTTTTTACAGTGTTTATTTGCTAATTAAAGATTTGAATGCGTAGGATGGGTTAGCAGAAGGCGTAACCCATCAAACATAATTTTCTATTAATTTATTAGATGGTTGCGTGATGATAGGTGATGGGTTACGCCGTTGGCTAACCCGTCCTACAATTGTATAGCAACACTTAACTGGTACACAGCCATAGCTATTTATAAACTCAGCATCCTCTTTTTCAATCTTGCTAAATCAATCGCGTTTGACCGTACGGTAAGCTTAATATGACTATATTCATAGTCTTCTTTAGTGACACTCATGCTCGATCGGATTTCACCTATGATACCTTTAGCGGTATAGGGCACAATAATCTCATCTTCAATCATCTCATCCTGCGCAACGGCAACGATATATTTATGCAATTTACTCACATCCGACGGATTACGGGTTGATGTCATCATGGCATCAGGAAACTCTTCCATCAGTGTTTGTTGTTGCTCGGTGCTAAGTTGATCCGATTTATTTAGTACCAGTAATTTTTTACTATCTTCAACACCGACTTCTTCCAGTACTTCGTGCACCACATCTAGTTGCGCACGAAAAGAAGGATCTGAAGCATCTACAACATATAACAACAATGAAGCATCATGGGCTTCTGCTAAGGTTGAGTGGAATGAGGCGACTAAATCATGAGGTAATTTTTTAATAAAACCTACTGTATCAGACACTAATATTCGAGGTTGAGTAATTGGCTGTAACGCACGTACCGTAGTATCAAGTGTCGCAAAAAGTTTATTTTCACCTACAACATCACTACCGGTAATAGCTCGCATCATTGATGACTTACCCGCATTGGTGTAACCAACCAAAGCAACACAAAAAAGTTCAGAACGTTGTGTACGTCGGCCCTTCATTTCATCTTGAACACTAACTAACTCACGCTTGAGTTCTGCTAACTGGTCGCGAACTTTACGACGGTTTAGCTCTAGCGTAGTTTCGCCAGCACCTTTACCCATCTGACGTTCTTTATCACCACATGATGACTCACGAAGTCGTGGCGCTACATAATTAAGGCGAGCAATTTCAACTTGTAATTTCGCTGTTTTGGTACGGGCATGACGACTAAATATTTCAATAATAATGCCTGTACGGTCAAACACCTCTACGCCCAATTGGTTCTCGACATTACGCAGCTGAGATGGGCTTAAATCGCAATCAAATACAACTACATCAGCACAGGCAAACGGTAAATTGTCTGACTGAATATCAGCAAATGTTGCTTCATCAGCTATTTCTTCAGATAATTCCTCGCCCTTTTCTCCTTCTTCAACTAAACCCTTGTTACCAGTGAGATGCGCTATTTCTGCCAATTT
>JABSOJ010000361.1 GCA_013216005.1 Alteromonadaceae bacterium
ACATAGCCTATGAAATTAGTCGAAATCACTTAAATTCAGGGAGTTATAGCCTAACCTGAGTAAAGTGCATAGGCATGTTAATTAATTAAAGGTTAACTAAAAGCTTACTTAAAGCCGACTAAAAATTAACTAAAACCAATCAAAAGTGAACAAAAAACAACAACATCCGAACTCAAACTTTGTCTTAAAAATTATCTTTTAAACGACGAACTGCGGTAAAAGTCTCTAGCTCAGTATTTAAATTACACTTAGTTTGCGTTTCAGCATTTTCTTTAATTTCAACTTGATAACAGCGTAAAAAAGGATTAATCGTTTTTTCTAATGCGATTGAACTAGGGACTGTGGCTATATTTGATGCTCGTAATTCAGCCACTTTTGCATTGTAAGCGACAAGTTCTTTATTCCCGGGTTCTACACTTAATGCAAAAGCCAGATTTGCCTGAGTATATTCATGTGTGCAATAAACGGAAGTGCTACCGGGCAAAGAGGCTAATTTCTTTAATGAAGTGTGCATTTGTTCTGCTGTCCCTTCAAAAAGCCGACCACAACCACCTGAAAATAAAGTATCCCCGCAAAATAATATTTCTTCATTTACATAGGCAATGTGTCCGGAGGTATGGCCTGGTAAATCCAGCACTTGAAAGGTAAGATTTAATTCCTTTAAGTAAACGCTGTTATTACTGTTATTATTGTTATTAAGATTCTCTTGTTCTGATAATTTCACATCACAGAAAGGGATATTTTCATTTTTAGGTCCGTAAACTGTAACGGGCCATTGATTTTTTGCACAATATTCTTTTAAACGTGCAATGCCACCTGTGTGATCAGGATGATGATGGGTGATTAAAATATTGTTTAACACCAGATCATGTTTTTGCAGGTAATTAATACAAACTTCTGCATCACCGGGGTCAACCAGTGCTATGGATTTATTTCCAGATGAACTTGTTCCAGATGAACTAATGGCCCAAATATAATTATCATAGAACGCATGAATACCTGTTATAACAATTTTGTTATTATTTATAGTTTGGGTTTGACTTTGGGGCATAACTCGTCCTCAATATAGGTAATAGAATTTTAATTCAGTAGTTGAATTATAACGATTATTTAATAAGTTTGATATTAATGAAACCAGCTTTAGCATTTCGTCAACCTCATTTTCCTAATTCATGGCAAGATTTGCCTAATGGAGAATTGATCCTGGAAGAGATTAATCAGCAGCTGTCACCTTGGTGGTATAAATTTTTCGGGTACCATTTATTGAAAATTGGGTCTTTAAGTGGAGCCATTAACAGCGAAGAATGTAGCATTAGAAATCAAGTAACGCTGTCAACATCAAAAATGGCTGGTCATGTTATGGCTGATGTTGATGATTTACCGTTTTTAGATCATAGTGTTGATGTTTGTATTTTAAGCCATGCGTTGGAATTTGCTTTAGATCCGCATCATGTCGTACGTGAAGCAAATCGTGTACTTATTCCTAATGGCTATTTGGTCCTTACTGGTTTTAATCCTATTAGTTTGGCAGGTTTTAATAAATTAATTCCCCATCGCAGAAACCAAATGCCCTGGAATGAGCGTTTTTTCTCACCCATGCGTGTTAAAGATTGGTTAAATTTAATGGGTTACGAAATATTATCTGATCAACGTTGTATTCACAGTACTCTGGGAAATACGTCCAAAAACGGTGGTTATTCTCAATACTGGCGAAAATTTGCTAATAAATATTTATCAAATTTAGGCTCAGTGTATGTCATTATTGCAAAAAAACGGGTCTTGCCATTAACGCCAATAAAACCAAAATGGAAATTGCAGTCAGCGTTTAGGCCAGGAAAAGTTGAAACAGCAAAAGTTTCTCCGATAATTTCACCACAGAAAAGAAACAGATAAGTTTGGCCGCATTTAGCTTCCCAAACAAAATAAAAAGTAGAGTAAAGATGCAACGTAATAAATTTGAGCAGTATTTGAATACGCTGCTAAAACCTGAACAAATAAAAGATTATTGTCCAAATGGTTTGCAAGTGCAGGGAAGTGATACTATTAAAACGGTTGTTACCGGAGTAACGGCAACAAAAGCTTTAATTGAGCAAGCGATTAAATTAAAAGCTGACGCACTTTTGGTTCATCATGGATTTTTTTGGAAAAATGAATCATATGTTATTCGTGGTATGAAACATCAACGTATTAAAGCTTTGCTTGAACATGACATCAATTTATTTGCTTATCATTTACCGTTAGATATTCATCCGCAGCTAGGGAATAACGCACAGTTAGCTAAACTTTTTGGCATTTTGAATACTGCACCACTTGAAATTGGTAACCCGATCAGTGTTTCTGTTCAAGGTGAGTTTGAAAAAGAGCATACAGGTCAGTCTTTAGCTGAATTAATTAACACGAAACTATCCAGACAATGTCTGCATATTGCCCCTGATTCTAATAAACCAATTAAAACCGTCGCCTGGTGCAGTGGAGGCGGTCAAAATTTTATTGAATTGGCAGCAGAGCAGGGTATTGATGCTTTTATCTCTGGAGAAGTTTCAGAGCAAACCACTCATGTTGCAAAAGAAATGGATATTCATTTTTTTGCAGCAGGGCATCATGCAACTGAACGCTATGGAGCAAAAGCCCTTGGCGAATATATTGCTGAAGATCTAGGTTTGTCGGTTACTTTTGTGGATATAGATAATCCCGTTTAGTCCTTTATGTCAGTTTAGTGCTTTGTCAGTAAAAATTACGGCACCAATCAAACTGGGTAACAGTTCATATTTGTGTATTATCATGTTTAAGTTGATACAGTCCAGAGCCTATATAGTGTCTGAACGGAAATGCTGAAAGCCTTATTTTACGCGGAATTCAAGCAATATTGCAAAACGAAGATTTTATTATTTTTGGCTAAAAACGGCAAAAACGCTTAAATCTACATCAATATCGACTGATTAGCTTAAATTTTCGTTTTGAATTAATCGCTACAGCCCATGTGTAGCAAAGGTTATTGACTTTTCGTTCGGGCACTATATAGGTTTGAACTCATGTAAATTAACAGAAAACATTGTTGAACTGTAACCCTAATTTAGCCTATATGGTCAGTGCCAAAATTTCTAAAACAAAGTCTTTAACCATTGTACGATCCTTCCTAATGTTTCATACCAAGCTAAAGTTGTTTGCTTTAGCTTGTTGGTGCTCGGTGTGTAATACTTCCAGCTTTTTTTCTGGTTTTCGTTTTTAACCCAATGACCTGCGGGCGCTGCAATTGGGTTTACGCCATTTTGCTGAAAATATTTTATTGAACGTGGCATATGGTTGGCGTTTGTGACTAAAACAACATTAGACCCAATGATTCGAGGTGCAATTAATTGTGCTTCTTCTTCGGTATCTTTAGGAAAGTTTTCGGTTAAAATTTTCTCTTCAGGTATGCCTAAACTGATCGCTGCCTGCTTAACGGTTTCAGCATTTGAAACCGTTTGACTGAACGCACTGCCTGAAGTAATGATTGTTGCTTCGGGATGTATGCGGAAAATGCGAATAGCTTCAATTAATCGTTGTAAAGAACAAGGGGCTAACTGGCTGGTTTCTGGTAATTTCGGATCAACTGTATGACGGCAACCAAGTACAACAATGTAGTCTACTGGAGAGTTTGAACGAGAAAAAGTTTCAAAATCATCTTCAATCGAAGTCATCACCCAATCGGAAAAAGGTGGAAGACTAGCCAAAAATAAAGTTAATGTACCAGCCAGCAAACATTTGAAACTTAAATTGGGTTTACTCCGGTAAAATATCAGTGCGGCGAAAAGTAACACAAGAATAATATTAATGGGCATCAGCATTTCACCGATAATTTTTTTCAATAAAAATAAATCCATTTTGCTCTCTAATTAATATTTGACCAAGTGTATTATAGCTTATGCCAAAGGAATGATTATTTTAAGGTTGTTTTGGCAACTATAACAATAAACTACGCTTGGTTTAAAGGTTCAACAATTAAATTATTTAACCAAAACAACTTCGTTAATGAACCTTGATGAAATAATAATAGGTGCTTAAATGAATAACTTTGAATAACTAGTGAACTGCGACTGTCATTGAAGAACTGCGATCTTATACCTATTATTTATGATAATTGGTTTTAAACCCAAAGTGAGCTTCCGACAAGATAGCGTGACTTAACAGATTTCTTTAAATAAGGCCCTTTATTAAAATTTTCCACAGCAAAA
>JABSOJ010000362.1 GCA_013216005.1 Alteromonadaceae bacterium
AATTCCAACAATATTAAAAAAGCCAAAAATATAAACGGTAAATTGGTTGAAAATGGTCATATTTCGACAGCCTAGCTTGAACCTGCATTGCAAAGGTTAAAATAAATGTACTGATACAAGCTGTTTTTAAAATTGAATTTCTCATCGTGCTCTCTTGTTACGTTTCACTAAGTTATACCTTTAGATGATGACAGAATCGAAAAGGTTTAAAAATAAAATAAATTAATTAAATTTTCTTATTTAGCTAGTTTGCTATAGAAATCGTAAACAATATCTTTTAGTGTAAGAGTCAAACTAACTTGCTAGTCTCATCCCGAAAAGGATGTCTACTGCAGACAAGCACTAATTAAAAAGAGAGTTCAGGTGAAAGCACTAAATGTTCAGTTATTAATGACAGGAAATGAACTCTTATCAGGCGATATTGTTGATAGTAATTCAGCAATGATAGCTCAAGCATTAAAAGAGTTGGGCATAGAGATAAAGCGAAAAGTAACTGTTTCTGACGACATTGAACTGATAGCTCAAGAAATCAAAAACATCAGTCAACAGGCCGATATTTTGATCATTAACGGCGGACTCGGCCCAACGGTTGACGATATGACAGCTCAAGCAATAGCACTTGCCAGTGACAAACCATTAACCGAGCATCCACAAGCTTTACAACATATCAAGGCATGGTGCAAAAAACGAAAGTCTGAATTAAATTCTGCGGGTTTAAAACAAACACTGTTACCTGATGGCTGTTCCATTATTGCTAACAGTGTTGGAAGTGCCGTGGGTATGCAGTTAACACATAATAACTGTGAAATTTATTCTACCCCTGGAGTTCCAAAAGAACTGAAGGTAATGTTAAACGAAGAAATAGTGCCTTCTTTAGCTAAAAAGGTTCCCTCAGAGATGAAACTTGAAGTTACCAGATTACAGGTTTATGGCGTTGGGGAGTCCAGTTTACAAACACTGATCGATGATGAATTTCCAGATTGGCCTGATGAACTGGAACTAGGTTTTAGAGCAACAATCCCTTTATTGGAAGTAAAACTAACGTCAAGAACATCTACTGCTAAAGCATTAAAAATTCACTGGTTGGAAAAACTTAAATCCTTACTTGGTGATCATATAATTAATGAAATATCTTCCCGTCCGATTAACCTCGCTGAACAGGTATTAACATTATTGAGAGAAAAAAATCAGCAAATCACTACAGCAGAGTCTTGTACTGGTGGGTTAATTGCTAGCTTGTTAACTGAAATCCCAGGTTCATCACAAAGTTTTGAAGCCGGATTCGTTACCTACTCAAATACAATAAAAAGCGAAATTTTAGAAGTTGAACCCAGTATTATTGCTCAGCACGGAGCCGTAAGTGAAGCGACGGTACTCGCTATGGCAAAAGGAGCTTTAGCAAAAGCTCATGCTGATATTGTTATTGCCGTTTCCGGCATTGCCGGCCCTGGTGGTGCAACTCCAGATAAGCCAGTGGGAACAGTTTGGATGGCTTGGGGTAGCTCAAATAAAATATTTAGCCATTGTTTTCATCTAAATGGTGGAAGAATTTACATTCAGCAACATGTTGCTGCAATTGGCTTAGACTTGATACGAAGATTACTTATAAACAGTGAAGAACAAGCTAACTATTTAAAATAACTACACTTTAATAAATAATCAACTAAAAAAAACTAATTAAACAATGTTAAACCGAAACATTTAACGTAAGATTTTTCACACTATATCGGTTATTTAATTGCGTAGTAAATCAAAACTTTATATATTTAAAGATATTGTTAGCTAAAAAAATATTAATAATTTTTTATTCTTTGAAATAATACCGCCTTGTCGCAAAAACTTTTCTCAATGAATAAACAAACCAATGGTAATATGTAACGTGAATATTACATTTACTTTAAACGTAGGAGCATATTTTGATTGAAAGAAATTTTATAACAAGTGGTCGAAATACAATAATTCATAAAGTAAGAAAATTCGACTTATTAATTGTTAATGGTGGTAAGCCAATAGTTATTGTCAGTAACAGAGGTATAGGTATTTATAAAGGTCCTGTACCAAGAAAAAGATCTGAAGCCAAAAAAGCTTATCAAGAAGTTGTCGATGTTGCTACCATGGAAGTATTTGGCGAAGAAAAAACCCTTCTTTTTGTGCAAGCACTAGATAACAAAGAATATAAAGTTGACTATTCAAAAACTGAAACCAGTAGTTTTATTAAAATCCATCAAGACAATTATGTATAACAATTATTAATAACAATCATAATTATGTTCCTGACGGAGGACGTTCATGACAAAAGCAAAATTAGTTCCAAATAAAAAAAATAATATAGATTTAGTATTAGAACCCGAAAAAGATGGGTCCAATTTTACGAATACTAATGTAAATGAACTAATTGAAAAGTCTGAATATGCGAGCTTTTATGTAAATACAGCCAATATTAAAAATTCAATTGCTGAACTTAATAGCGTATTAAAACACCTGCAAGAGAATCAAATAGGTAGAGAAATTCGTTATCAGGTACTTGAACGCCGCGACGCCTCTATTACCATTACTATTGATAATGATGAAATGGCTGCTACAGCCGAAATTTCTACTGCATTCGGAGGTAAACACCTAAGTGCTAAAGCAATTTTAAATAGTGCACAGACCTCCGGTGTCTCAAGAGGCTTCAGCAAAGAGGAATTAATAAAACTTGCCCACCAAGCAGCTAAAGAACCTTCCGGCTCACTGGTTAAAGCACGAATAGCCAAAGGCAAGTTAGCCATAGATGGTAAAGACTCACAAATTAAACATTTGGTGCAAAGCGCTCAAGAACGCATTTTAAAACCAAAAACACGTGAAGACGGCAGTGTCGACATGCGTGATTTAGGCGATATTATTTGCGTAAAAATTGGCGATCCTCTCGTCCAAAAAGTTCCATTAACACCAGGTAAAAAAGGTTATACCGTAACAGGTAATCCACTAGAACCCTCGCCAGGCGGTGATTTAGAAATAACAACGGGTGAAGGTACAGAAATAAGTCAAAAAAATGAAAATATATTAGTGTCGACAAAAGTCGGTTTGCCAAAGATCATAGAAAATGGCATGGAAATCGACGAAGTATATAAAATTAAAACTGTTGACGTTAGTACAGGTCATATTGATTTTCAAGGAAGTGTAATTATTGATGGCGATGTTTGTGAAGGAATGAAGGTTATCGCTTCGGGTGATATTACCGTCGGTGGTTTTGTTGAATCAGCTCTTGTTAGTGCTGGTGGCGACATTACTATTTCTAAAGGTATTATTGGTCGTAAACAAGACATCGATGATTCTAAAATCGATGACATTAATATGAGTGTTGAAATCATTGCTAAAGGAAAGGTATATGCTAAATACTGCCAATATGCTGAACTAACTAGCGGGTGCGATGTTAGAATTGAAAAGCAGTTAATGCACAGTATTTTATCTGTTGATGGAAAATTATGGGTAGGCAATGAAAACAAAGCGAATGGAAAACTTATTGCCGGATACATAAATGCCGGTAAATCGGTACACGCCGGCATTGTTGGAGCCACAGCAGGTGGTAAGACAATAATAACGTTTGAAAAGCAAATTAATACCTACAATGAACAGTTACAAGATATTGAGAGCAGATATAGATCAGCCTCAGATAAAACCACTGAGTTAGAAAAGGCCGGCGCAAAATTAAGAAAACTACCTAAAAATAAAGCTCAACCGGAAATGTTGGCAAAAGTAACGGCAACTTATCAATTTCATGCAAAAAGTTTAGGTAAAACACTGACAGAAAAAGAAGAGACAGAGCAAAAATTACAAGAATACATGACCAGTGTTTTTGTCGAAGTCACTGAAAAACTTTACCAGGGAGTAGAGTTAAGAGTGAGCGGTTTTCATCAAAAAAGCAAGAGAGAATATGGTCCGAGCAGGATGATATACAAAAATCGTAAAATTAATATTGAACCAATAGTAAATAATTAAATTTTAATATTTTCTAAAAACCTGGAAAATAAAGCTAAATGGTTCAGAAAGCTTACCGTATTATTTTCACTGGATATTATTTTAACTGAATATTATTTTAACTGGATATCATTTTCACTGGATATTGTTTTTACTAAATAATATAACGACGTTCCGCACATAAAGCTGAGATTTAAAATCTGAGTTGATTTTCAGTAAAAAGGGCATCAGATTTTAAATAGCGT
>JABSOJ010000363.1 GCA_013216005.1 Alteromonadaceae bacterium
TAAAAAAATATATCGTGTGCCTTTAAGTAGTGGATTATCTTTTACTTCTGCTCGTCTAACTTTATCTACACCTTCATCGGGTTGTGTGGCGGAAGTGACAAAACTGTAAGGTCACCACTTAAAGGTCATTAAAAACAATCACTTAAATTTATTTACTTTCAAGTTATATCGAAATATTTTAATAAACTTGTAAAAATAGGCTCTCAACCCACACACTTTATTCCTATACTTTTAAGCTCTTTTTCTAAAATTTTCATGATGGAAGCCAGATCAATTTCAAATTTTCCATTTTTAAAGGTGTACCTGCCAGTAAAGGAAATATGGATCCATGCCATAGGTGAGATTTTCAGAAACTTTTCTATCTCTTTTTCACTGGCATTGCTGGTTAACATGCGTTCATACAATGTATTTAATATTATGGCATTATAGGCGATCACGCTATTTGAAATTAGACGTACAGCTTGTGTGCTAACGCTATGATTACTGATCCGTTTCCCTTTGAAGATGCCATTAAACATATTTCGGATCAATTTTTGTAGCTGGTGATAGGCTTCTGTTCTATTTCGAGCCGTGCGAATAGCTTTACGTAGCTCCATATCATCAATCATCTTAAGGATATGAATACTTTTGAATATTTTATTATATTCATAGAGTGCTGCACGTAATCCTGCATAACGATCATGAGAATTTAACTTCCGGATAATAATACTCTGGGTACTTTCCTGTAATATTAATGAAAGCAATACTCTAATAATACCTCGCTTATGTTTTTTAATTCTATCCACATTTATTGTTCCTATTGGTTTGATTATTCCTTCAAATTCCTTTGGGTCTTTAACTGAGTACAGTTTTTCAGCTTCGGCTTTAATTTTTTTGATACTTGGGATAAATTCAATATCGATCATATCAAGGGCAACAAAGTTAAGCTGATTTACCGAATGATTATCACCCGTGACAGCATCAATTTGGACACCTGATTTGTTTCCGTAGACCATATCGTATAGATGATGTCCCTCGTATTCATTAAGTCCGATATTTTTTACATTAGCAGCAACGAAGTTAGCAATAAGTGAAAGGATTGATAATCCTTTTCCTTTACCAAGGTGTTTTTTTGAATAACGAGATTGAATCGTGTCGCTAGTAGTTTCAGCTTTTTGACCATCAATGTCAGCTAATAGCTTATCATCAAGTAAATTCCAGGCTTTAAATATTGGAAGCTCTTTAATAAAACTGGCAATGCAATCATTCACTTTTGAAAGCGTTTCAACTCTGATAAAATCTTCATGCGTTGTCCGCAATGTATTGTGGTCAATATCAGACATTTCAGCCATTTTTTTAACACCAAAACCAAATGCTTCAGAAAGAATACAAGCTTTAATCGCTAAGGCTGTAGGCTTTGTTCGTTTTACATAACGTCCCTTGATATGTTCAAATTCATCAAAAGCATTTGTCTTGCTATCAATGAAAGTAAACATATTGGCTATATCAAGTTTATTTACATTCCTAAAAAATGAATCATCTAGCTTACTACCAGCATCATAGTTTAGTTGCCAGGTAGTCGTCCCATTATCTGAAATTTCAACTTTAATCCCGGTATTAGTCCCTGTCTTAATATTATTGGTGACAACTTCCCAAGCTTCATCAAGTTCGGTAAGTAAGTCATCGAGGCGTTCGTCACAATATATTGGTATTTTTTGGTAGCCAAACTTTGTTGCGATTTCATCTGCTTTATCGACCATTTCATCCGCAACAAGATCGCAATCTATATCTTTAGATGAAACACTATCATTGCAAAACATGCGGCCACGATCTACATGATGAAAAATTTTACTGTAGACATAAAATTCGAATCTATAAGGGCTTATGTCTTCATCATTAGGATCACTTTTAAGATAAGGTACAATACTTACAGGCAGGCTGGACATTATGGCTGCTGGTAGCTTCAGCTGTGCGGGTGTTTTACCGCTTGAAAAATGCTTTTTCAATAGATTAAGTAAAGGCATAATTGGCGCATCAGCTTTATAATGCTTCAAGTCTATGGCTAGGATAATGGGTCGCAGATATAATGAAACTGTTCTTGATAATTTTTCATAATGCTGCCATTTTGCAGCGGTAATATTAAAATCAGAGCCTTCAAAATAATTGGCAAATTTTTCAAAATCATCTTTAGGCAATATCCGGTATGCATCTTCATAATAACTATGTGATGATGTCTCATGCGCTTGTTGCTGTGGAAACCATCGAAAGAATGTTGCCAAATTAGGATATTTTTTGATGATTTTAGTTGCATGGCTAAAAAATTCTTTATCTGCATGAGCTTTAGCTTCTTTTTTAATAATTTTTATATGATGTATAAAACTGGTGATAAGATTATCAACAAAAATTTGATATCGGTGATAGATGAAACACACAGCATGTAGATACTGTTGAACTCGACTCATTTTTCTTAATTTTGAACTTGGGTATTGCTCAACAATTTCACTATAATATCGAATGGCATTCTGTGATAATTTAAATGCGGATAGCATTGATTTACAAGAGTGATATAACGTGGTGAGTTCATTTACTTTAGCGACTTCACTTACAATTTCACCATAGTTGAAGTTCTTTTGATCATAGCGAAGATCATTCAATGACAAAATCACCTCATTATCATTAATAAGCGTATGTAACTGATCTTTTATTTCATCAGGGATCTTATTTAGTATCAGTGATAATCTGATCAGTTCATTTTTATAAGCCTCAGAGTACATATCCTGTAGCTTTCGGTATGCCGGTAAAATTAGATTGTTATCTGCAAAATATTTTAATAACTCACGTACTGCATTATGTGGTTTAGGGTGGCTTTTGATCAGCATTTCAAGTTGTTTTTTAGCGTCAGATAGATGATGCTCAGTGCAAACTTTGTAATCCAAATGATTCAGTATCACCTGTTTTTGAATTTCAATACGTTCACGTGATATAGATCCCTTTAATGTGAATGGACGACAATTTTTGAAATGTTCATCGAATACAAACGCCACGCCTGTTGGTACATCTTCGAATTGAAATTTAAAAAACAGATGCTTTGCTTTGAAATAGCCAAGTTGTAAAATGAAATATATTTTGGTTTGAATGGTTGTAAATTGAGATATAAGCTTTATTTCCTCATAGGTTAGAGAAAAATATAACGCTTGCTCAATTTTATTAAATTCAGGAATTTCATATAAATCGTTTAACTCACTCTGAGAAAGTAAGTTAACATTTCGTTTACTCATACAACAGTCCATTTAAACGAGGGTTATTGTTGACAGCTAAGAAAAACAATAAAAAACCGATAAAGATTACAAAAACAGTTAATAATTGCCGTTAACTTAATCTAAGCACAATTAAGCTAATTCTATATAATAAAGTGAACTATGTTATGAAATATGGATATGCTCGGGTATCAACAAAAGAGCAAAATTTAAATCTACAAATTGACGCTTTAAAAAAAGCAGGTTGCCATAAAATATTTAAAGAAGTAGCCAAAGGTGCTAAAACAAATCGTCCGGAACTTGATAAAATGTTATCTATACTTCAAAAAGGGGACGTAGTTACCATTTGGAAACTTGACAGATTGGGTCGTTCACTTCACCATTTAATTTCAACGGTTAATGATCTTAATGAAAAAGGAATTGCAATAACCAGCCTTCAAGATCCGATAGACACTACGACAGCTCAGGGTAGATTAATGTTTAATCTGTTTGCATCTTTGGCTGAATTCGAAAAAGACCTTATTCATGAAAGGACAATGGCAGGTTTATCTTCTGCACGGGCTCGCGGGAGGAAAGGTGGAAGGCCAAAGGGTTTATCTGAACCAGCTCAAGAAAAAGCATGTGCAGCTGAAGCATTATATAAGCAAGGTGAATTAACTGCTGCTCAAATATCAAATCAACTTGGCATTTCTAAGACAACATTGTACAAGTATTTAAAGTTTAGGTCTGTTCGGATAAGTAGAATTTAATATAAATTGAGTTTCCTATTAAAACACTTAGTCATTAAAGCAACGCTATTAATTCTACGGTGATCCATAAAATAATTAAAGGTTATTAGTTACTTAAGTGATGACCTTACAGTTTTGTCACTTCCGCCACACTACCCGCGAAAGGGTTGGTAAATTAATACTTGGAGGATATTTACCTAAGCAGTCATCGCATGATTTTCGAAGGACGTTTGCTG
>JABSOJ010000364.1 GCA_013216005.1 Alteromonadaceae bacterium
GTCACAGAGTCCTAGATATAAGGGTTGAGTTTAATTCCATTTGAAGGGACAACAATTATCTACAACAGAGCCAAAACTTTAGTGCTTTTTATCACTTATTTTGCTTTCGGTGCCATTAAATAATCGGATAATATTATCTTTATGTCTGAAAATTATCAGTGCTGAGAGCATCAACACCGGATAAGTATAAATAGGTTTGAGCAACCAGGTATACAAAGGAGCTAATGAAACAGTGATAATAGCGGCCAAACTTGAATATCTTGTTGATTTAGCGACTAATACCCAGGTAAAAATAAGTAAAGTGCCTAAATCTAATCCTATCGGTAACAAAACACCAAAAGCAGTTGCTACCGCTTTGCCTCCCTGAAAACGATAAAACAGCGGGTACATGTGTCCTAAGCAGGCTGCAAGGGCAATTACTCCAAGATAAATTGGATCAAGCCCGAGAAAATAGCCTCCCCAAACGGGAATTGTGCCTTTGAGAATATCAAACAGTAATACGGTGACAGCTGTTGGTTTGTTGCTGATACGTAACACGTTGGTTGCGCCGGGGTTGTTAGAACCCGTGGTGCGAGGATCGGGTAACTTGAGCAATTTGCATATTAAAATTGCACTAGAAATTGAGCCAAGCAAATAGGCTGCAATAGTCAGGGCAATAATTAATAACAACATCATTTAATGTACAATCCTCAAGTGGTTGATCACTTATCCTATTCTATCTTTATATTGATAAACTTTGCTAGAGAGCAAGTGATTATTTATGACTTAATTATCATTTTTTTTAATGTTGTTAATATAGTGTCATAAAATGCAGGATACATTAGCAAAACTTTGATGTTTCCTTTCCAAGTGGTTTGAGTATTAATGTTTGCTTATTAGTCAAGCACAGGTAAAATCCCTGTCCTGAATATGACTCTTAAATAAAGGGTCTCAAGTTAATAGTCTCAAGTAAAGAGTACATGCGAATGGATAAAATATTTATTAAGGGTTTGAATATTCAAACCACCATAGGATTTTTTGCTTGGGAAAAAGAAATTGAGCAAACCTTAGTGATCGATTTAATCATGGGCTGGGATATTCGTCCCGCGGCATTAAATGATGAACTAGCAAAAACATTGGATTATGCCACAATCTCTGTAGATATTGATAAATTTGCCAATGATAATCCGGTTGATTTACTGGAAACCTTGGCAGAACGAATGGCCGAATTTTTGATGGTGAAGTATCAGATCTCCTGGCTGAAATTAACCATTCATAAACCAACTGCTGTACATAATGCAGACTCAGTAGGGGTTGAAATTGAAAGAGGTCAGCAAAGTTAATGGCTGAAATTTATATTTCGTTAGGTACTAACATAAACCGGGCGTTTCATGTACAACAAGGATTAGATGCTTTGTCCCATCATTTTGGGGAATTGAAGCTGTCGTCATTGTTTGAAAGTGATTCGATTGGTTTTGAAGGTACGGCTTTTTATAATTTGGTGGTGGGACTCTCGACTGACTTATCGGTAGCTGAAGTGGTAAAAATACTGCGTGAAATTGAAATTGCTAACGGCCGGAGTTTGGCATCTAAAAAATTCAGTCCCCGGACTTTAGATTTAGATTTATTACTTTATGATGATCTTGTGCTTGAAAGTCCTGCACAAATACCGCGGGATGAAATTACTACCAATGCTTTTGTGCTGTGGCCACTTTCCCAAATAGTACCTAAATTAAAGCACCCGATATTACATCAAAACTATGAAAGTCTATGGGAAGAATACGACCAGACAAGTCAACAATTAAAAATAATGCCACTTAATTGGAATAGTAAGAGTGAGCCATATTAGTACCTTTTGGTACATAACTTTTTAACATTAAATCAGGGAATATATGAGTACGTTAGAAATAATTATTTTAGCTTTATTGCAGGGGCTTACAGAGTTTTTACCTGTATCAAGTTCTGCCCATTTAATTTTACCTTCTGCGCTTTTAGGGTGGAATGATCAAGGATTAGCGTTTGATGTGGCGGTACACGTAGGCACGTTATTGGCCGTTGTTCTTTATTTTCGCCGTGAAGTGGGCAGCATGGCCGTCGCCTGGGTAGGCACTTTTAAAGGTGGCATAAGTGGTATAAATGATCCTGACAGTAACTTGAATACTAATTTTGATGGCAAACTTGCCTGGTGGATTTTATTTGCCAGTATACCTTTGGGATTATTTGGATTATTAGGGAAAGATTTAATTGAGCAATACTTGCGTTCTGCCTTAGTTATAGCGGCAGCCACTTTGGTATTTGGTTTTTTACTGGGTTACGCCGATTTGTTAGCGGGTAAAAGAGAGGCGCATGAAAATAAAAAAATTGAAAAATTAGGGTTCAAAGGCGCTATGTTAATTGGTTTAGCGCAGGTTATAGCTTTAATTCCAGGAGCATCACGTTCAGGCATAACCATGAGCATAGGTTTAATGCTAGGCTTAACCCGCGAAAATTCAGCCCGATTCTCATTTTTATTGTCTATTCCTGCTATATCAATGGCGGGTAGTTATTTAACCTTTAAATTAGTGACTTCGGCAGAGTCTGTTGATTGGCAGGCGATTGGTTTTGGCAGTGTTTTAGCTTTTGTAAGTGCTTATGCATGTATTCATTATTTTCTTATATTACTCAATAAAATAGGCATGATGCCGTTTGTTATTTATCGTTTGGTTTTGGGTGTCGGTTTGTTATGGTTTCTTTTAGCTGACATTCCGCACCCGTTTTTATAATTTTTTTCGAAGACGTTAGGAACATGATCAAGACATTTAGGCTACCAACGGGTAATTGATATATCTGTAAATTATGTCTTGTTAAGGTATAAAAGAACCTTTAAGGGTAATAATGTGTGAGTTAACCGAGTTATTTTATACGAAAGCAAATCAAAGACAAGATAAAGTTCATAAACCAGTGTTGTTAGAGTGTTTTTTGCTCAATATAATGTAAAAAACAAGTGCGGAACGACAGTTTTAGGCTGATATGTTTATAAAAACGTGCTTGTAAATTTGGCTTTCTGTCCCCAAATAATGATCAGAAACAGATTAATCTTATTAAAAATGGAACTCATATGACTTCAAATATTGTCGCCATTACCTTAGAAAATTTTCAACAAGTAGTTTTAGAAGAATCAACATCTAAACTTGTCTTAGTCGCTTTTTGGGCAGCCCAAATCCCAGAAAGTGTAGAACTTAGAGATAAGTTAGCGGCATCTGTTGCCTCATATGATGAGCACATTATTCTTGCGACCGTTGATTGTGAAACTCAACAGCAAGTTGCACAGCAATTCGGTATTCAAGGGTTACCCACCGCCATTATTGTAAAAGACGGTCAGCCGATTGATGGACTTTCAGGGCCACAACCTGATGAATCTATTAAAGAGTTTTTAGACAAGCATTTACCAAAAGAAGAAGATCTTTTACACGCACAAGCAAAACAATTGTTAGTTGAAGGAAAGGCTAATGAAGCTTTTCCTGTGATAGAAAAAGCCACTAAGGCTGTTGCACTTACTGGTGGTGACAGAGCAGATATAAATTTAACACTGGTAGATGTTTATCTGCAAATAGGAAAAGTTACCGAAGCTGAAGCCTTGTTGTCGACGATAAAAATGATAGATCAAGACAGTGAATACAAAGCATTAATGGCTAAATTAGAACTTGCTAGTCAAGCAGCAGATTCGCCGGAAATTAAAGCCCTGGAAGAAAAGCTGGCGCAAGGTGCTGACGATATTGAATTACATCATCAGCTGGCAGCACAGTATAGTCAGGTAAACCGTCATGAAGATGCGTTAGTGTTATTATTTAAATTGGTGCAAAAAGATGGCTCAGATACGTTAAGTAAAGAACTTTTGATTGATGTGTTAAAGGCATTACCTGATGGAGATCCTTTATCAAGCAAGTATCGTCGTAAACTTTATACGTTAATGTATTAGTTTGGGTGTATTAGTTTGGATGTATTATTTTGAATGTATTCGCTTTGATGCATTAATTGATTGAGCCAGGTCCCAATTGATAGTCTAAGAGACAATAGCAAAATGTTTTTATGATGCTTATTCGTTGCAAACAATCTCAACTTTTTTAAGTCGAGATTTTATGGCGTAGGATGGGTTAGCCGGAGGCGTAACCTAGGCTGTCGAAATATGACCATTTTCAACCAATTTACCGTTTATATTTTTGGCTTTTTTAATATTGT
>JABSOJ010000365.1 GCA_013216005.1 Alteromonadaceae bacterium
ATCTACTCATCCTTCTACTTTACAGCTTTACCCAAAACGCAGCAAGCTGCGGGGAATTAAACCCCAAGAGATTAAATATTGCCTAAAATGATTCCCACAACTTTTTCTCTTTAAAACTTACTAAAAAATGAAAGAAAGTTTCAACACATTATTAGTCAAGCTTATACTTACTTTTCAACAGAGCTAATCTTTCTAAAGATGGTTTTAATTCAAGTGTACGTTGTTCTATTTTTCTTTTAGCCATAAAAATTTGGTTATCACGTAATAAAACCTCAACATAATTAAGGTAAATTTCTTCTTTCACATCAGTCACTTTAACCGCTTTTTCAAGATGTATTAACGCTTCTTGGTAATTTTCATCCGCCGCAAGAATTTGCCCTAAGGTATCTAATACATCTACATTATTTGGTTGTATAATCAATGCCTTTTCTGCATATAACTTAGCTCTGCCTAATTGATTTTTTTCAATATATAAATAAGCTAAATTATTTAGTACAACGAGGTTGTCCTCCCTGACAAGTAAAGCCTTTTGGTAATTTGATATTGCATCATCTACATTTCTAGTTATTTGTAAATTAGCTAACCGCATAATGCTAGGCAAATCTGTTTCATGAGTCTCTACATGATTTACCAAAAATGTATAAGCCTGTGTATGTTGCTGAAGATTAACCAAACATAAATAAATTAATTGAACATTACGTGAATTAGGCAATTTATCGTATGCAACTTGAATGTTTTTCAATGCAGGTTGGTAATTTTTATCCTTTATTTGTAACTGACCAAGCAGACCTTTAGCAAAAGGCAGGGCTTTAATATTTTCAGGTAATGTTTCAAAAATTGTATTAGCTGATTCAAATTCACCATTATTAACAAGAAAATGAGTATGTAAAAGCTGCATTTGGTAATCGTCATTTCTTTTTTTAACATAAGAAGAGCTTAGTGCTAACGCTTTTTTGAATTCATTTCGACCATCGAGCATAATTAAATTACTTAACATTGCTGAACGGTTATTTGGCTCAAAAGATAACCATTTATCAAAGTGTTTTTCTGCTTTATTAAAATTACCTCGACTAAAATACACTTTTCCGAGCATATTCCAATAAGCAGTAGGCGCTTTTTCGTCAGCAGGAATGGTCTCTAATAATTCCATTGCTTTCAATTTGTATCCCTCATTCAACAACGCTTTAGCGTAAAGGAGTTTTGTATCCTGTCTATCTGGATTATTCTTTAAACTCTGTTTAATCAGCTTAAACACGTTGTTAGTATTACCATCTTCTTGGGCAATAACATAATATTTACTTAATGCAGGAACAAAATCAGGTTCTTTAAGAAGCATTTTATCTAGCAATTTTATGGCTTCAGATCTTTGTTCAGTAACCAGAGCCAGTTCTACCAATGCCATTTGAGCTAACGTATGATTGTTATCAATAGACAACACTTGATCAAACTCTTTTGTTGATTTTACATAATCTTTCGCTTTAAAATAAGCAGAACCTGCAAGCATGTAGGCCTGAATATCCTTTTTATCTCCAGCTTTCCAACTATCCGCTAATGCAATAGCTTTATCATTTTGCCCTGTTGATAAATAGGCGGTTGCTAAAGTTGCTTTAGTCATTTTCTCCTGAGGCGTTATAACTAATGCTTTCTCCAAATTAGCAATACCTGATACATCGTTTAAAGATAGTTTCAACATACCTAAACGCGTTAATTCATCAGCACTCTCGCTAACTTTTCCTGATAGTGTAACCAACTTTTTGGCTTTATTAAGTTCGCCGGCTTTTACCAGAGCCAACCCGACGCTAGAGACGAGAGTTGCATCATCTTTAGTTAATGAATCGATCTGGCCTAAGGTATCATTAGCTTCAAGATGTAAGCCTAATTGTAATTGGCTTGCCGCTAATAAACGCAAGGCAGGATGTGTTGGTGGTAATTTATCCGCAATATGTGAAAGATGCTCATGAGATGATTCATATTCCTTTAATATATAAGCGCTGTAACCAGCTATAAGTCTTAATGCTGGATCAGTTGGATTTAACAAAATTGCTTTTTCGGTATGAAACAAAGCACTCTTGTAATCTTTTATATTAAATCTGGCTAAGCCTTTTAATTGATTTAATAACATATGACCATCATTAATTTTCATCAGACTATTGACAATTACTTCAGCCTTTTCTGTTTCATTAATATCAGTTAATAATCTTGCCAATATAAGTGCCGTTTCTAAATCTTCTGGATAGTTTTTATTATATTTTTCATAAACAGTAACGGCTTCTTCCGGCTTTTTCAAAACCAATAATAATCTGGCTTTTAATTTTAATGCTTCTCCATGAACTGGCGCTGTTTCAAGGACCTGATCTATTTGAATGAGAGCTGCATCATTGTTTTCACCAATTAACATTGAATAGGCTAATGATAAACCTTTAAAAGGTGAGGTTGTGTTATAACCTTTAATATCATTGATGATTGCTTTCGCCTTTATTGTTTTATCAAGACGCATATAAGCTTGTAATTTATAGAAAGCAATTTCAACAGCCTTTTCTGCTGTTAAACCTGCTTGTTTATGGGCCAATTCTGTTAGAGCTACGTCTGCACCTGTTTTTTGGAAAGCCAAAGATAATAATGGCATAACTTCATTTACAGGATAACCAAAGTCCATAGCGCGGCTAAATTCTTTTTCAGCACTTTCATAGCGATGTGTTTGCATGTAAAGTTTGCCTAATAAAAATCGAGCTTCTGCCAATTCAGGTGAAGCTTGAATGGCATTTTTCAATTCTATTGCGGCAGCAGATAATTCTTCATTGGACATATGATTCTTTGCTGATACTAAATGATCAGTAGCTGATTTGTCAGAGCAACCAAATAACAAACCAGCAATTATCAATAAACTAAGTTTATTCATTTACTATACTTCTCCATTAATTTATAAAGCACTTATACGATGCAAAGGAATTAAACCCAGCTAAGAGCTAAGATATTTAAAATATATCATAAGATTACTTGCCTATGCACATCACACAGGTTGGTCGATAACTACCCTGAACTTGAGAAATATCGACCAGTTTTATATCTATCTTGTCGGTATTTTCCAAATACCGGAGCAAACTGCATAGGCATGTAAGATTATAAACAATCTTATCTAGATAATTCCGAATATTCAATGACCTTACCAGTAATAAAGAATTTAATACTTGATTGAATATATAACATTTCGTAAATTAGTCGCATAATATTTTACCAAAATTTGCTGTATGTCACATATATTAAATAAAAGTTGTTTATGTTCAGTTACTTTACTTGGTAACTTAGTTGCAATCCCAGAGATTCGTTATCAAGCAAACCCTGTTATTGCTGTCGCTGAATTCACGTTAGCCACTCATAGTCGTTGGTTAGATAAAAAAACAAATAAATATAAAGAATGGACTAATTACCATGTAATAAAAGTGATAGGGGATATGGTTGAACAAGCATTAATTAATGCCCAAAAAGGTGATGTTGTCCTAATACACGGATATTTACTTAATAGCAAAAAAGCGAGTCGTGAAATTATTCATGCTTCCTTTGCACAAACTTTTGCTAAAGGTTACGCTCAGTCATTAAATCAAATCCAATGTAGCGGAGTCATTTCATCAGAAATAAAACTCGTAACTACTGAACAAAATAAAACTTTAGCAGAAGTAACACTATCAATCTCTCACCAGGTTTATTCTACTATTAAACAAGAAATGCAAAATTTCATCATTGAAAGACCTGTTCATATTTGGGGAAATCAAGCGAGTTATATTAAAGAACATGCACAAATTGGCGACCAAATAGTACTTGAAGGAAAGTTAAACTATCTGAATAACGCTAACAAATCTCAATATATAGATGCTAAACAAGTTGTTTTGTTGAAAAGTTAATACCTATTATCATAAATAACTGGTCTGTTTTCAGTGAGGATAAATTTTCAAGAACAAGGCGTTTGATTGACCAACAGCTGGCTATTGGGATTGAAAACAACGCAGTTATTGGATATTGAGACCATCTGAAAATGACCAATTCTTTATGCTAATTGGTATAACTACCGATATTGTTGTCATTAATCAACGAAAAGACATAACAATCTTCAAAATCGAGTAGGGTGAGGCTTTTGCCTCATCCCTCTCACAGAACCGTACGTACGGACCTCGTATACGGCTCATGCA
>JABSOJ010000366.1 GCA_013216005.1 Alteromonadaceae bacterium
CCACCCACGCAGTTAATGAAATTAGTATCGCTAAATATAAAGATTGCCAATGGTTTGACAAGCCAATTAACGATAATGGCTTGTTAGTTTATGGCGTACTTAAAATCCACAGGCAGAAAATAAAGAAACAAACCGCTTCTCGTGTCGAAATACCGATCACTCAAAAAATAAAAGCAATCATCGATGATTCAAAAAAAGGCTTTGTTGCATCGCCATACATTGTTCATCACTTAATGAAACGCTCAAAAGGGAAAGCCAAAAACCTTACCCACATAACACAATTAACACCCGAGTATATATCTAGGTCATTTTCAATACTTCGTGATGAACTCGGTGTATGCTCCGATATGATCAAAGAGAAACGGCCTACATTTCATGAAATAAGAGCACTTTCAATTTATCTTTATGGTGAAAACGGAATAAATGCACAAGAGCGTGCCGCACATAGCGATGCAAAAACAACCGAAATTTATTTACGTGATCATGTTGAATGGGTAAAAATTCAAGCTGCTGAGCTGTCGCTTTAAAGGTAGCAGCTATATCCAACCAACAAATTAGAAACATAGCTAAAAGATTTCCGTGTAGTTTTATAGTCTTGAACTACCACATTGCTGACCTAATTTAGACGTGAATTTATCACAATAAATAGTCCGCTTTGCCACCAAAGCTGCCGTTAAGTGTAGAGTATTCTAATAGTTAAGAATCACCAGAAATAAAAAAACACCAATCATTACAATTGATGTTTTCTAGAATCGAATATTAAAAACTTACTAAGATTACTTTTTGAATCTTCGTGATGTTAAACCCATAATACCTAATGCAAAAATAGCAAGTGTAGATGGTTCAGGAACATCAACAGCATCCCTTACAATCATCCAACTATGGTTACTATCATGCCCTTCATTTGCTGTGGTTTCATAAATACTTCCACCTGTACCACAACCAATGCATGTTGGAACAAAACCACCTAAACTCATTCTACCAAATATATCAGTACCGTTTGTGATTCCACCTTCACTTTGGTTTAAAATGAAATCAGGATAAGGATTCCAACTTGAAGGGTTATTTATACCTATAATATCGGAGAGAGCGGTTGAAAATATTGCATCACTATTATCTCCATCACCAGTGTTAAGTGAATAAAAGGTGGAGCTTGTCAAATACTCAGAAAACATAACTGAAAATAAATTCAATGACTCATCATATGTAGCGTATCTCCAACCTGTTAAAGAACTGTTAAGAAGATTATTCATATCTGTGAGTGAAGTACCGTTATAAATGCCAAAATCCATCCAAGTAATATCATAACTATCCACAGCTAGAGTGAACCCTTGGTTAGTTCCATCACCATTAATGTCGATATCGATTACATCAATCAAACCAGCACTAGCAAAACCACACATTGATAAAAGTAAACCAGCAATAGCTGCTTTAGTTTTTTTTAAACACATATAAACATTCCTTTTCAATCCCTTTCCTTTCAATATGGTAAGTGATCGTCAAAATAATAAATTAGTAATAGTAGCATCTTCGAGGCAAAATATACACCACAATAAAAATAACAATTGATTTCAACGTATTATGTAATTAAACTATTAATAACAAGATAAGGTTGTAAAAAAAACGGACACAAACAAGTTCATCGACAATATGAATTAACTAGATAATATTATTAAATATGTATTTAAATTGGTTTTAGTATAAAAATGTGTTTAGAAGGTTAAATTACCACCTAGTAATATACTTTAACTATCAAAATAATCACTTAATCTACCTAAAACACGTACTTTGATAGTGTAATTGATTCAAACTCAGTAGTGTAAATTGTTGTTATCAACCACTGAAACATCGATACACGCCAGTGAAAGCAACACCTTTCTCCCATCTACCAACTAACTTATAATCATATGGTTTGATACTTTATCCGTTGTTATCTCTAAGTCTTCAAGTTACTGATTTAATATATAAAAATAATAATTTAATGTCGGTGGGATTTACATCGAAAGAGGTAGGGAAAAATATAAAACTCTAACTAACGGAGTATTCATCCGTTGTTAACGAAAGTCGATATAACCAAAGAGACCATTAATCTCAAATTCAGTTAACGATAATAGGCTCACTTAATATCAAGTGATGGCAATTCAACGGCAGGTATGAGCCTTACAGCGGACATTAGCAACAACTGCCTGCTAATGTCTCTTTAGCGAACTTAACGGTCTAAAAAACAATATAGAAACCCTTCAAAAAAGTACCCGTTCAAACATAATTGTTCACACTCCAAACAAGCAATATCGACAAAATAACCACTACTGTATAATGGTCCCGAAGTGGTCCCGATGTGGTCCGCATTTAATGAACCTAAACCTAAAACCAGCTTATCACCCACACAACAAGCTGATTTAATTTAATTTATTTCACTAACGCCCCGGCAATTTCTTCCACGACACTGTATCCCGAACGAACAAAGCACCAACTACACCACTTATCCTTAAAAATCAGTAAGATAAGGTAATATAGCAACAAAGCAAAACGTGGAAAACAAGCCGTTTATAGTAAAAATGGAAAATAAAGAATGTTTAAATTCAATAAGTTGAATTTTTAAGAAAACAAAAAACCACTGTATAAGGGTACGTCTTTTTTTGGTTTATTGCCTGTTAAAAACTAAATTTATCTTATTTTATTTGCCATTTGAATATTTGATCTCACCCTGCCAGAATTTCGATTATCCAAGGATCTAGTTTTCAGTGACTCGCCCACTGGTATTCCAATCAATTCGTTCACGTTATTATTTGATCACTTTGTTCGCACAGGCGACATAAAGAGTCGCCGATTGTGAAGGTCAAGTTTCGGTTCATACAACGGACATAAATTTTATTTATCCTAGGTCGCTTAGGGGCACTTAGCGAGATAGAATTTATTGTGCCAATGTTGTTTTATGGATTAGCTAATGTATGGCTAGTACTTTGCCATACATTAACACCAAATTAACGTTATATCTCGTTTGGGATAGAAAGTGAATTACAACTTGCGTCGCTTTTACCACATTGCTGACATTAATAATTCGCATTGCAATAACGTTTCGGATTAGTTTTTGTATTGATAAAGTCTTACTAAGCGACGAAAGATAGTTGGCTAAAATTAGCGAGCAATATTGGACAAAAGCAAATTATTTTTGTCCGTTTAAGCAACGTCATAGAGTTTTCTTACTCTATGACTTTAAAGTCGCTGATTTCATAAAAACATTCATCATCGATAACTTCTTTACGCCAGTCGAGTTCAATATTTTCAGGAAAGCCATATTTAGAATGATATTTAATATTCATGTTAGCTGCTTTAATCAAACCTTTATTAGCAGCTATAAATAAATCATCAATAACTAATTTATTATGATATTCATCAATTTGTTCAAAAAGTGCAACGCCATGAACAACTAAGACTTTTGATGACGTAACAAACATACACCCCTCACGAGCGATATAACTGTATTTTTCAGGCTCATTTTTCTGCCAAATTTTTAATTGCTGTTCTATCTTTTCATGATTTTGGGAGTTAACCGATTGATATCCAATTCCCCAAAAGCTAAAGATAAAAACAATGATTGTTCCCATTATGAAAAATACTGAATAAGGATCACGGCTATCAAATATATGCATAAAACTCAAACGCCTCAATAAACGGCTAAGTGATAATTGGCTAAAATGTGAAGCTAAGCTGAACCGAGCCAACTGTTGCGTGCCTGACTTTTAATTGCCTCGTATGGTACTCGTCGTCAGTGAAACGAAAACCCATTTCTGCCGCTAATAATTTAACTAAGCCGACACCTAAAATTAATAAGAATATCATAAGCATATTTTGGCTATCTTTAGGAACGTATATAGCTACGGCTATGACGCCAATAATACATAAAGCTATTCGAATAATTAAAGCAGGTCCCTTTGCTAAAAAACTAAAGCCTTTTCCTTTTGCACTGATTTTAGTTTTACTACTTTGATTTTCACTCATATTTCAGATTATCCCTCGACAATGGTCACAAAGGGTCAAGTTTTTTGGTTGATAATATTTTTCTTCAAACACATCCTGTTATTATAACTATTACTCGATTCCGCAGTTTTTAGAAGTTGACTTTTAAAAACTATTTAAAAACATATTGTTATATAACAGCTAACAAT
>JABSOJ010000367.1 GCA_013216005.1 Alteromonadaceae bacterium
ATCGCTGGAGAGCTTGTTATATAAGCCTTTAGCAAAAATAAAAAAAAGGGACAACAATGTTATGGAACAGAGCCATAAAAGAAGTATTTCTCATGAATAAAACATCAAAAAAAATGAATGATGCCAAACTTGGTATGAACAGTATTATATCACGCAGAGATATTTTGCATGGCTTTGGCGCTCTGTCTATTGGAGCGCTGGCATCAGGCCCGTTGGCCTTATTTTCCAACAAGGCATTTTCTGGTGAAATGTTTACTGATAAAGCATTTGCTACAAAATCCGACAGTCATTCTTTGATGGACAATGCATCTTCAAACCAGCACGTATATCCCCCTTCATCCACCGGTATGCGTGGCAATCACCCGGGATCTTTTGAAGTAGCTCACCAACTTGGACGAGAGAATAAACGCGATTGGGGAGCAATTATAAAACCCGACAGTGAACGCTATGATCTTGTGATTGTTGGTGCAGGGATCAGTGGCCTGAGTGCCGCACATTTTTATCAAAAAAAACATCCGCAAGCACGAATACTGATCATAGATAATCACGACGATTTTGGTGGCCATGCAAAACGCAATGAATTTAAAGTAGGCGATCATACCTTAATTGGATACGGAGGTTCTCAAACCTTACAAGAACCTTCAGATTACAGCACGATAGTCAAAGAGTTGCTCAATGATCTTGGTGTAGAATTAAAACGATTCGACAAAGCTTACGATAACACTTTCTTTAAGCGAAATAAGCTTGCTGCCGGTATTCATTTTAACAAGGAAAAATGGGGTGTCGATCGCATCGTGCCCATCAACATTGGAATGTTTACAGGTTATTTACCGCTGGCTCCTTCACCACTTTCGATAGCAGAAGCTGTGGCAAAAATGCCAATATCCGACGGAGCAAAAATTGAATTTCAACGTTTACTCGAACTTAAAGAAGACCAGATACCAGAAATTCCTGTCAGTGATAAAAAGAAATATCTGAAATCCATCAGCTATAAAACATTTCTTAGCAAGCATATGAACATTACCGAACAAGATGTTTTCGATTTGTTGCAAGATTTAGCCAGTGACTTTGGTGTTGGTATTGAGGCCGTTACCGCATTGGTGGCTTTGTCCTATTCGGGATTACCTGGTGGGAATGCATGCGGATTACCTGATGAAGAAGCAAGTGAAGCCTACATTCATCACTTTCCCGATGGCAACGCTTCTATTGCCCGACTTCTTGTGCGCAAAATGATACCTGGTGTAGCTGCTGGCAGCACTATGGAAGATATCGTATTAGCAAAATTTGATTACTCAAAACTTGATCAAGACGAAGCACTTATTCGACTGAGACTCAATAGTACTGTAACAAGTGTTCAACATCAGGGAGAGCCAAATTCTGCAAAAAAAATATCGGTAACATATTTACAAAATGGCCAGGCCTATCAAATAGAAGCTAAAGGATGTGTACTCGCTTGTAATAATGCCATTATCCCCTACCTTTGTCCTGAAATGCCCGAAGCTCAACGTAAAGCCCTCGATTTTCAGGAAAAAACGCCGATCCTTTATACCACTGTTGCACTACGAAATTGGCAAGCCTGGGATAATATAAACATAGGTGCAGTGATATCGCCCGGTTCATACCATACGAATGCAATGCTCGATTTTCCGGTAAGCCTCGGTGACTATAAATACACACAAAGCTCAGAAAAACCAGTCATTGTGCATATGGAACGTTTTCCACATGTAAACAATAAAGGCAAAACGGCTCGCGAACAACATCGTCTCGGCCGCCATGAACTAATAACAACATCATTTGAAACCATAGAGCGTAACGTTCGTAACCAGTTGGTCAGTATGCTTGGAGAAAGTGGTTTTGACCCCGCCAGAGACATCACAGGCATTACCGTAAATCGTTGGGCACATGGCTATGCCTATTGGTACCAATCATTGTTTGATACCGTTTATGATGACAATAACGATGCTCGCTATCCCCATATGATCGCTCGCAAACCTTTTGGCAGAATTACCATTGCCAATGCCGACTCTGGCGCAAAGGCGATGTTGGAATGTGCTGTAGAACAAGGGCATAGAGCCATAACCGAATTGAAAAACTTTTAATAGTAAATTAGGAACTAAGATCATGAATGTTGAAACTACACCACGTACCTTTTGTTTGGTGATTTCCTGTAAAGACGCGGTAGGTATTGTAGCCGCAGTAAGTCATTTTATTGCTGATATAAGCGGTTCTTTAACAGAATCTAATCATCATACCGACGTAACAGAAGGCTGGTTTTACATGCGTAATGTTATTGATGCAAATTCATTATCAATTGAAATGGAAGAATTCAGGGAACGATTTGACGTTGTTGCAAAGCAGTTCGACATGAAATGGTCTGTTCGAGATACACAAAATCGACAAAAAGTGGTGCTGTTGGCAAGTCATGCATCTCATTGTTTAGCTGATCTACTCTATCGTTGGCACAGTGGCGAGTTACATTGCGACATTCCTTGTGTAATTTCAAACCACGAAAACCTGAGAAGCATGGTGGAATGGCATGGCATACCTTTCCATTATGTTCCTGTGCCAAAAGAAAACAAACAAGAAGCGTTTGATAAAATGAATGATATTATTGAACGACACAACGCAGAAACTATTGTACTTGCACGTTACATGCAAATTCTGCCACCAAATTTGTGCTCACAATATGCGGGGCGGTTGATCAATATCCATCACAGCTTCCTACCCTCATTTATAGGGGCAAATCCGTATAAAAAAGCCTTTGACCGTGGCGTAAAATTAATTGGTGCAACCTGCCATTATGTCACTCAAGATCTCGATGAAGGACCCATTATAGAACAAGACGTTATTCGTGTTAGCCATAGGTGCGAGAAAGATGACATGGTACGTTTGGGGCGAGATGTTGAAAAAGCGGTACTTTCAAGAGGGGTACGTTTTCATCTGGAAGATCGCGTGATAGTTCGGGGCAATAAAACGGTTGTTTTCTAAAACAATAAACAACCAATTAATAACCAATAAATAGTGTCTGAACGGAAATCCTGAAAGCCTTATTTTACGGGGTATTCAAGCAATATTGTAAAACGAAGATTTTGTTATTTTTGGCTAAAAACGGCCAAAACGCTTAAATCTACATCAATACCGACTGATTAGCTTAAATCTTCGTTTTGAATTAATCGCTACAGCCCATGTGTAGCAATGGCTATTGACTTTTCGTTCGGGCACTAAATAAGGAAAAAATATGACTGCTATAACCGTTCAAAAATCAGCAAAAACTTTAGACGATTTAAAAGCTTGTGTATCTTTCGGTGAACCTCTGGGCGAATTACCCGCCCAACGTGATAGCTGTTTTTATAACAGTGATGGGGTGTTAATGGGCACATGGGAATGCGAGCCCGGAAAATTGAAACTAGATTTAAAGATAACAGAGTTTTGCCACATATTAACGGGTCACTGGATTCTAACCGACAATAACAATATTGTTGTGGAACTAAAAGCAGGTGACAGCTTTTGTTTTCCAAAAGGATGGCAAGGCATTAGTGAAGTTGTAAAAACCGTCAGAAAAGTGTATACAGTAATAGTGTAAAAATTGAGCTGCATACCCAAGACTAATTTTTGATTATTCTCATTAAGGGTAATAGGTATGCTTCAAATGGTCATGTAACTAGAGGTTCAAAAACTATTAATAAAAATTTTTTTAATAAGGTTAACTTAGTACTTAATCGATACTGGTGAGGTAAATGAATAAAATAGCATTACAAGATAACCAGGAAAAGCTGCAGGCTTTTTTACAAAAAGGAATGAAAGCGCTTTCAAATACAAAATAGACATTGAAGGTGGTTGTTGTCATAAAACCAATAAAATTCAATGCGATATGATTCCTGGTTATTTTATTGTGGGTTTAGTTGCACTAACCCCCAAAGATTAAAATATTGCTTTTGACACTTTGGAATGTAGAAACAATGATAATTTTCAGGTGCTAAATCACGCATCCTGAAGTGAAATGGATATGCATAAAATAACATGCCTCTGCATTATTCTCAGGCTTGAACTATACTGTATATATAAGGCTGTATTAGCGTTAATTGTTGTTCTGGTGAAATGAACTATACTTAAATGACGGCAAGTCATACGGTATAAGACGA
>JABSOJ010000035.1 GCA_013216005.1 Alteromonadaceae bacterium
TTGAACTCATGTAAATTAACAGAAAACATTGTTGAACTGTAACCCTAATTTAGCCTATATGGTCAGTGCCCATTTTTTTATAATATCTTTAGTACGTTATCAGCAAACTTTGTTGTATAAAAATTTTGTATAACTTTACATAACGAGCCTTAATACTAGTTTTACATAACGTGCCAATATCTTTAGCCAGCTATCCATTAAATAGTAGAAATTATTTATTATAAAATATATGGCAAAAAACTTTAACGCTAATATCTTCAACGCGAAAAATCAGGACGGTACGACTATACCGAGCCTCTTTGTAAAAACCTTCAGATTGAGTTTACACCACTACACCTAATACTTCATTGTTCAAACCTAATCTGACAACCGACATAATTAACGCCAATGAAAATCTTAAATCATAAAGCCTTAACAATATCCTTAACTAACAGTGGACCCTGATAAATAAAACCGGTATAAACTTGAACTAAACTAGCCCCTGCTGCCATTTTTTCTTTAGCGTCTGACCCACTGGCAATACCACCAACACCAATTATAGGTAGTTTACCGGCCAGAGCTGTTGATAAAATTGAAATCAACTGTGTACTTTTATCCTTAACCGGTGCACCACTTAAACCGCCCTGCTCGTTACCGTGTTCTAAGTTTTCTACACCTTCACGTGACAAGGTTGTGTTCGTCGCAATAACACCGTCAATGTTATTATCAATAAGCGATTTTGCAATTGAATTCACCTCTTCCTGATTTAAATCAGGGGCAATTTTCACTGCAATAGGTACATATTTTCCGTATTGCTCAGCTAATAATTGTTGTTCAGCTTTCAAAGCAACTAACAGTTCATTTAATGCTTCACCGTATTGTAACGAACGTAAACCCGGCGTATTTGGCGAAGAAATATTCACTGTGATATAAGTTGCATAATCATAAACCTTACGCATACAGTGAATGTAATCATCTTTGGCATTTTCATCTGGAGTATCTTTATTCCTGCCAATATTAATACCTAAAACACCTTTGAAATTTGCCTGTCTAACCTGATCAATTAAATAATCAACACCTTTATTATTAAAACCCATTCGGTTAATAATGGCATTTGCCTGTTCGAGTCTAAAAATACGTGGTTTGTCATTTCCCGGTTGAGGTCTTGGGGTAATTGTCCCTATTTCAACAAAGCCAAAACCCATCGCAGCAAAAGCGTTAATACATTCACCATTTTTATCTAAACCAGCCGCCAGACCTACCGGATTAGGAAATTTTATTCCCATCACTTCAACAGGTTTGTTAGGCACATTTTGTTGATATATGACTTTCAATGGCGTTGAACCAGTACTTTTTAAACCTTTAATCGTTAATTCATGAATAGTTTCAGCGTCAAACTGAAAAAGTACCTTGCGTATTGCCGAATAAAACATAATGCCTCTTAACAACTTTGAAAATTAACCAACGAAAAAAAAACCACTGATGCGGGGATTCTATCATTTTACGTATTTACTTTAAATCTTTAGGATCACTTTGTTGGGTCGCAATTTAAACTTAATAGCATCAATTCACGAAGTGCCACTGAAAACTTGGCAAACTCATGTGTTTTACCCATTCTAAAGTCAGCTAATATGTGATTCCAACGCCCAAGCGGTTGTTCATTAGTCTCAATCCAGGTGTCCAGCATAGCTTCAATATCAGTTTTTTCAGCATCACAATCACAACGTAAAACAACTTGTGTCAAAGAACGTTGCTGCCAGTCAAGCTCTTCTCTGAATGAAGCTCTTGCCAATGCTTGCCAATGGTTAGAAACTGGTTGTCCGGTAATTTGATCCAGGAACCAATGTAAATCTAATCTCACACCTAATCTAAAGTACAGATCCGCTATTAAATCAAGTGAACGTCCGTCAGAATGTGATATGTCCGCAATATCCATTACAGGGAATAACGAACTTAATTGCGATATGCGTACCGCAATATTTTTTGGTACACCTGTTTTAACTAAATCTGTCTCAACATGTTTAAGTTGTGAAACTTCAACTGTAACCAAAAGTTTATTCAAGTTCTCTGCTAAATGTTTGAACGTTGGTTGATAAAACGCAATTGTTTGCGCAATATCTAACGCCTTATTGCGATGACGTAAGAACCAACGGGTTGCACGTCTTACTGTTCTACGCAATTGAAATAACATTTCTGTTTGAATTGAAGTTGAAATTTGATTATCTAATAACGTAATTTGTTGCCATACCTCTGACAATTCAAATACTTCGCTAGCCATTACATAACAATTAGTTATTTCAGCAACTGTTGCACCAGTTTCTTCATACATGCGATTAACAAAATTAAAGCCCATATCGTTACCAATATTATTAGCCAATTTAGTGGCAATAATTTCAGCACGTAAAGGATGCTCTTGCATTTGCGCCTGATATTTATCTTGAAGCTGTTTTGGAAATGCTTCAACTAACAAACGATTATGGAAAGGATTTTCAGTTATTTCAGGACAAACAAGATCTTCTTTGAGGACCATTTTGCTATAAGCAAGCAATACAGATAACTCTGGACGTGTTAACCCTTGACCTTTAGCTAAACGTTCCGCTATTTCGTCATCATTAGGAATAAATTCTAAAGCTCTGTCTAATTTACCCGTACGTTCTAACTCATGAATAAAACGAACCTGTTCTTTTAATTGATTAACACTACGCATCTCAGTAATAGATAAAGAGTGCGTTTGACGATAACAATCAGATAAAACGATTTCTGAAACCTGATCAGTCATATCGTATAAAAGCTTATTTCTCTGCTTAACAGTAAGATCACCATTTTGAACCAAACCATTGAGTAAAATTTTAATATTTACTTCATTATCTGAACAATCAACACCACCGACATTATCTACTGAGTCAGAGTTAATTCGACCACTGTTGGCAGCAAATTCAATACGGCCCAGTTGTGTTAAGCCTAAGTTACCACCTTCACCAACTACTTTCGCTTGTAATTCATTACCATTAATACGTAAAGAATCGTTCGCTCTGTCGCCTACTTCTAAATGGGTCTCTTTAGAACCTTTAACATAAGTACCAATACCACCATTCCATAACAAATCAACTTTCATTTTAAGAATGTTCTGCATTAATTCTGCTGGTGACATTTTTTGCTTTTGTGTACCCAACATTTTTTTGATTTGTGGTGTTAACTTAATAGATTTTTGATGGCGGCTAAAGATAGCACCGCCTTCTGAAATTAAATCTTTATTATAATCTTCCCAGCTACAACCAGGTAAATTAAACAAACGCTCACGCTCTTTATAGCTGCTGGCTGCATCAGGTGTTGGATCAATAAATATATGCATGTGGTTAAAAGCAGCTTGTAATCTGATATGTTTTGATAACAACATACCGTTACCAAAAACATCTCCCGCCATATCACCTATACCGATACAGGTAAAATCAGTCGATTGACAATCAATATCCATTTCACGGAAATGACGTTTAACAGATTCCCATGCTCCTCTTGCTGTTATGCCCATACCTTTGTGGTCATAACCAACACTACCACCGGAAGCGAACGCGTCACCCATCCAGAAGTTATAATCATCAGCAATGCCATTGGCAATATCAGAAAATGTTGCCGTACCTTTATCTGCAGCAACCACTAAATACGGATCGTCTTCATCTAAACGTACCACATTTACTGGCGGTACAATGTTACCACCTACAATATTATCAGTTATGTCCAACAAACCACGAATGAAAGTTCTGTAACATTCTTTACCCGCTTCGAATATTTCCTGACGCGAACCGCCAACTGGAAGTTGTTTACAAACAAAGCCACCTTTTGCACCAACTGGAACAATGACGGTATTTTTTACTTGTTGAGCTTTAACTAAACCTAAAACTTCTGTACGGAAATCTTCACGTCTGTCTGACCAGCGTAATCCACCACGGGCAACTTTACCGCCACGTAAGTGAACACCTTCAATTTGAGGTGAATAAACAAAAATTTCAAATTTTGGTAATGGTAAAGGCACATCAGATATTTGGTCAGGTAAAATTTTAAAAGAAATATAAGACTTATTACCTTTAACCGGATCAGGTTGAAAATAGTTAGTTCTGATCGTAGCATTGATCATTTCAACAAAACGACGAATAATTCTATCGTCATCTAAGTTAGCTACATTGTCTAACGAGCTTTCAATCTGATCTAATATTTTCGTTTGAGCTTTTTCAGATGCTTTTTTATTTGGATCAAAACGTAATTTAAAAGCGTTAATTAATAACTCTGCAATATCAGGATAACGAGCAAAAGTATCTTCAATATAACTTTGACTAAAAGTACCGCCAATTTGACGTTCATATTTGGCAAATGCTCTTAAAATTGAAACTTCACGACCATCTAATTCAGCGCCTAATATTAAACGGTTAAAACCGTCATCTTCTAATTCACCAGCCCAGACTTTAGCAAAAGCGTCTTGAAATAAACTTTGTACCACTTCCAGATTAAATTTACCTTTACCGGTAAGTAACATTGAAAAGTCTAAGATCCAACAGGTTTCGCCTTCATTAGTTCGAACCGCAAACGGGCTTTCACCAATAACTCTTAAACCAAAATTTTCTAAAATGGGTAGAACGTCAGAAAGATGTAGAGGTTCACCTGAATGGAATAATTTTAATTTAACCAATCGGCTATCAGGCTTCTCTTCCTGTGGCTGATAAAATAACATCTCCAATGGATTATCATCCGATAGAGCTTCCAATTTTTCAACATCAACAATAGCAGACCCAGGTAATACCTCATCTTTGTATGATTGAGGGAAATTGACGTATTTCCGACTTAATGCTTTACCTTTCGCTTCACCTTTGTGGGAATTTAACGCAGTAGCTAATTTATCATCCCAGCTTCGGGCTGCTTCATTTAAATTCTTTTCAATTTCTTTCACGTTTATATCTGCTTTAGTTGAGTTTACTCGAACAATATAATGCGTTCGAGCTTGAACAGACTCAGAAAAATAAGTGGTAAATTCTACTTCCTTGTCACTGCCCAGAGCTTCTTGTAATAGTTTCTGTGTCGCCACACGCAATTCTGTATTATAACGTTCTCTTCGCACGTAAACCATGCACGAATAAAAACGTTCAAATGCATCTCTGCGAATGAACAAGCCAGAATAATCACGTTCCTGCATTTGAAAAATGCCAAGCACATTTTTTAATAACTCGTCTGTATTTGTTTGTAATATTTCGTCTCTTGGATAAGTTTCTAAAATATTGATCAACGTTTTATACGCGTGTGTACCTTGAGCAAAACCGGAAGATTCACACACGGCCATAACTTTAGATTTAATAAACGGAAGATCTAAAGCACTATTTGTGTAATATGACGAACCAAACAAACCAACAAAACGTTCTTCACCGATAACATTGCCTTTATTATCAAATTGTTTTACACCAATATAATCAAGGTGTGCAGGTCGATGAACACGAGAACGTGAATTGGTTTTGGTCAAAATCAATAAATTTTTACCCAAAGAAATTTCACGGGCAGCTGTACTGAAATTAGAAAGTAAACGTTGTTTAGTGCCAATTGAATTTTTCATCAAACCTAAGCTGGTTTCAACTTTGGCCGTTAACGCTATTTCACCTTTTAATGCTTCGACATTATAAGAACGATATCCCATTAAGGTAAAATTATCGTCTAAAATCCATTGTAAAAATTCTACTGCATCATCTTTATCCGCTTTAGAACAGGGCAATTTAGCTTTTTTAACATCAGTAATAATTTCAGCAAGACGAGTTCGCATTGGTTGCCAATCACTCACTGTTAACGAGATATCACTTACAACCGACAATAATTCTTTAGCAACATTATCTAGTACCTTTTGTTCGGTCTGACGGTCAATTTCAATAAAAAACACCGTTTCTACGGAAGTGGATTCCAACGATTTGTCAGCAGCAGCGGCTAATTGGGTAATATTATTGTCTTTATCGCGAATAATTTTAATTGGGCAATTAAGCATTAAATGCGGTGATAAACCAAGACGGTTTAAAGCAATACGCAATGAATCAACCAAAAATGGCATATCACTTACAATCACTTCAATAACTGTATGGCTTGATTTCCACCCATGCTTTGAAACTTGAGGGTTAAATACCTTAATGACAGGTGTTGAATCCTGATGACCATTAAGTGCATTCCATAAACTCAAGGTTGCACCGTACATATCACTATCATTACGGTGAGCTAAATCTAAAGTCGAAATGTTACTGTAAAGCAGCTCTGCGAATTGCGCTACTAATGGTGATGTATCTGAAGGTACTTTTTTATGTATTAATTGAGCTACGTTTTTAAGTATTACTGAGGGTAAACCATCTACTAACGCCATGCCGTTTTCCTTTTGGATAAAAGCTTGAAATAACTTATTGTTTATTCGTATTTTATTCGCTGCTTAATTGTTAGTTGTATTAACTTAACACAATTAGTATTAAGTATTGAACTCTGTCAATTAGCATAGACTATTATATTATTTAAGTGGATTTTATTAAGAAATCTAAGGGATTGCGAGTGTTATTTTATTACAAATACGAAGTATTATGTAGATAGGGTATAAACAAAAGTTATCAGAGTAAATGTTTATTCATTTGCAGGTAATAGAAAATGGCCTTTCAGCCATTTTCTTGTTTATTTATGCAGTTTTATCATTAAATAAAAGTGTTAAAAAAACTTTAATTATTTACATGCCTATGCACTTTACTCAGGTTAGGCTATAACTCTCCTGAATTTAAGTGATTCCGACTAATTTCATAGGCTATGTCGAAAATTGAAGCTAAACAAAGAGGTAGGATGGGTTAGCCAACGGCGTAACCCATCACATTGTGACTATCTTTCCTTAAGTGTGAGGAATAAATATATTTTGATGGGTTACGCCTGCGGCTAACCCATCCTACGCAATAAAATTTCTATTTTGCAAAAGTTAACACTGTTTTTATCTAATAAGCCAATAAAAACAGATTGTTATAGTCTGTGAAATTAACTGCGACACTGTCAATTTAAACTAATTTTTGTTGGTATTTTCAAATTACCTGAGCAGACTACAGAGGCAAGATTATTTATTATTTTTTTACCTTATCTTTGTTATCAGTCCATAAAAAGGCAGATAATGCAGGTAAAACGATAACCGCGGCTAACATATTTACTAAAAACATAAAGGTTAACAGTATTCCCATATCAACCTGGAATTTTAAATCAGAGAAAAACCAAGTTGAAACACCAATCGCAAGAGTTATACCCGTAATTAATACTGCACTGCCTCTTTCTTGTAATGCTGCTAAATAAGCATTCGCTACCGTTTCACCATTCCTAAGCTTTCCACTCATTGTTGATAAGATATAAATACCGTAATCAACACCAATACCAACCCCTAATGCAATAACTGGCAAGGTTGAAACAGTTAAACCGATATCAAGTACAGTCATCAACCATTGAGCTAATGTTGATACGACATAAAGTGGTAATACAACGGCTATAGTTGCACGTACACTTCTAAAGCTGATCAGACATAACAAAATAACCGCACCGTAAACATAAATCATCATTGGTAACTGTGCTTCAGCGACCGCTTCATTTGTTGCAGCCATTACCCCGACAGGGCCAGATGCCAGTTTAAATTGAATAGTATCTGTGCCTAATTCAGTTGATGCGATCTTAACAGCACTGATCACCGCATTAATCGTTTCAGCTCTATGGTCTTCCAAAAACAGAATTACTGGCATAACGCTGCAATCACTGTTTAATAAACCACTTGTTGAAGGAACCCGTGCAATAGATTGCACTAACGTTTGCTGGTTTCTGGATAAAGCACGCCATTTTTGATTACCTTCGTTATAACCAGCGTTAACAATTTTGGCAATAGAAGACAAACTAACTGCAGACTGCACTCCCGGAACATTTTCCATTTTCCATTGAAAACGGTCAATGACATCCATAGTGTCGTAAAAGGTACATGAATCAGGCGTTGTTTCTATAATCACTGACATATAATCTACACTGATAGCATATCTGTCAGTGATCAAAAACGTATCTTGATTATAACGAGATGATTCGTGCAAAGCGGGTGCTCCTGCATGTAATTCACCTATTTTAAGATCTTGAGACTGAAAATAACCAACGACATACAATATGAATGTAAGTACTAAAATAACAGCTGCAGGCCCTTTGGTAGCAAACTTTGCCATATGGTGCCAAACAGATACACCTTGAGTCTCTGTAGCTGAATGCGCTTCGGCAACTATTTTCTCGTCTTTTTTATTGCCCTTTTTATCATTGAGTTTTTCAATATGAAGATAAGAGACTAACAACGGCAATAAGATTAAATTGGTTAATATGATCATAGCCACACCTAGCGAAGCGGTGATGGCTAATTCTTTGATAATGCCAATATCAATAGATAATAAAGTCAAGAAACCTACTGTGTCTGAAAGTAAAGCTATACCACCGGGGATCAACAAGGCTCTAAAACTTAATTGTGCAGCTTGTCTGCTGGTATTTCCCTTAGCCACTAATTTACTGACAGAGTTAATCATTTGAACGCCATGACTTACCCCTATTGCAAAAACCAGAAACGGGATCAATATTGACATAGGATCAAGGCCAAAGCCCAAGGTAGACAACATACCCATTTGCCAAATTACGGCAATTAAAGAACAGGCAATGGGTAATATCGTTAACGTAATTGAATGACAGAAAAAATAAACCATTATCGCGGTGATCGCGATTGCTAAACCAAAGAAAGTAACAACGCCTTTAGCACCGTTAGCTACATCCCCCACCATTTTAGCAAAACCAATAATATGAACACTGATATTGCTATTTTCAAATTCTTGTCTGACTTCTTTTTCTAGCTGGTCGGCAAATAAAATGGTGTTTAGTTTTTCACCTGTACCAGGGTCTATTTCCATTAATGATGTTCTCACCATGGCACAACTATAATCATCAGCGACTATACTGCCTACAATGCCGGCTTTTTCAATATTAGATTTAACAACAGCCAAACCTTGTTTATCTGCTTTAAAATTTGCAGGGATGACCGGACCACCAGCAAAACCATCTTCGACTATTTCAACAAAACGAGTACTTGGTGAAAACAAAGATTTAACCTGAATACGATCAACACCCGGAATAAAGAATAATTTATCATGCACCCCTTTTAACGCATCAAAAAATACAGGGTTAAATATATCGCCCTTCTTATCACACACTGAGATCAACAAATTATTTGCACCGCCGAAATTTTCCCGGTGCTTCAAATAGGTTTTCATATAACTGTGATTAAGCGGAATGTTTTTAGTAAATGATGCGTCTAACTTTATTTGAGTCGCTTGAAACATCAAGAAAAAACTCATTAAAACAAACAATACCAGTATGGATACTCTTTTACGAAATAGACTTACTTCAATTTGATTAACTACGGATTCTATACTCATTTTAATCCAGTATCCCTGGTTTTGTTACTGCAATATTTTTAATGCCTACATCTGAAACTGCAACAATTCGGTTTTTGAACCAAACGCCAGCGATCAATGGTTTTCCGTCTTTTTGATTTCGAGGAATAAAGGTTTGACCATCATCATTACTTTCCAGAAGAACACCACTATTTCCGAGTAGAAAAATTCGGTTATCGTCACCAAGAACAATAGAATTTAACAATGCCGTTGTTTCTGTCTTTGAACGCTGCCATGGCTCACTTTTCGTATGACGAAAAACATTTCCTCTCAGACCCACCACAAGTAAGTTACCTTTTGCTGTTTTGGTTACATCAAAAAAAGACCCTTGATAAATTTCATCAAACTTCTGCCAACTCACACCAAAATCATTACTTTTGGCAATAAGCCCTATTTCTCCGACAAGATAAGACGTTGAACCATCGACAAAAATACGATTAAAATGAGGTAGTATGCTTGCTATTTCATCTAAATATGCGACTTCGTCTTCACTTTTTAAATCATTTAAATAGTCAATATCGTCCTGTAATAAAAATTCATTATGGAATTCATTCTTCCATGTTTTACCACCATCATTCGTTCTGAAAAACTGACCATAGGCGCCCACTGCAATACCTTCTGAAGCCGTTTTGAAAAAAACATCCAATAGCGGTTTTTCAAGCTCAGGCTTATATTGCTGAATTGTCCAGCTTCGTCCACCATCGTTACTGTGTAAAATACTTGCATCATGACCAACAGCCCAACCTAGTTTAGCATTAACAAAAAATACGCTGGTTAAAGTGGATTGAATAGGAACTTGCGCTTGTTGCCAATTTTTTGCGTCAGTGGAATATAAAATATGCCCATGCTGACCAACAGCGACCAGGATTTTATGTTCAACATTAACAATATCGAGTAACAAAGATTGGCTCGCTAGCGGAGCACTAATTGATGCCATTGGCTCTTTAGCGGAAACTAAACCGCAACAGAAAATGAAACTTGAGAGAAAAGCAAAAATACACTTCATGAAATAACCACGCTTTTTCAATGATAAATAACGAATAAAAGGTAACTTTAAAAAATACTTCTTAAACCACTAACTTATAGGTATAAATTATAAATATAACTTATAAATATAACTTCTACCAACTTATGTGAAAACAGAACACCTTAACGCTTTCATTTTGTTTGTTCACCTCCTGTTGTACCGTGAACTCAGGATAGCTCCCGATAACTCCCGATAAAACACAAATGTTGTTTGAAGATATAAAAACGGCTGACAATTGCCAGCCGTTTTTCATGGTTTTTCGTATTTATCTACGACCTTCACGTCTTAATGCCGATGGCGTAAACGATTTATCTTTCAAATTTGCTGAAAAGTCATACATCCTTGCTTCATTATCCAGTCCCATCGCTATATAACGACGAGATTGAAGATCATGAAATACATCAAGTGTTGACCACTGTGCAGGTACTTCATAGTAATTAATACCATGAGCAACACCTACACGATACAATTCATCACGGTTATCATAAATATCAGTTACCGAAATTTGCCAGCTGTCTTCATCAATAAAGAAAACACGTTTTTTATAAATATGACGCGTACCTGATTTAAGGTTAGCTTCAACTACCCAAACTCTATGTTTTTCATAACGAACCAGATCAGGGTTGATATGACCCGGTTGCAATATGTCATCATATTTAAGTGTATCACTGTGCAAACGATAATCATTGTAAGGGATAAGTAATTCCTGCTTTCCTTTCAATGTCCAGGTGTAACGGTTAGGTGCGCCGTTAAACATATCAAAATCATCTGTTGTTCTTAAACCATCAGACGCTGTACCTGGTGCATCATAAGCTACATTTGGTGCACGACGAACCCGACGTTGTCCTGTATTGTATGTCCATGCTTGACGAGGCGTTTTAATTTGATCCATCGTTTCATGAACTAACAAAGCCGTACCCGCTAAACGCGCAGGCTCAGTAACTTTTTGTTTAAATTTAAACAAAATGTTAGTTTTCTCCAGATCATCAGGTGATGCATCTTTAACGCCGTAAGGTATCATCAACTTATCATCGAAACCTAAATAAGTATAATCACCAGAAGCTGTTGGGGCAGCCTGACCGCCTGCACGGGTAACCGCTTCACCACGATAACGTAATATATGATTCCAGATAGCTTCTAAACCATTAGCGGGTACCGGGAATGGAATACCAACAGCAGCTTGGATAATACCATTTCCTTCTTCAACCAATTCAGTACGAGTCGCATTAGCAATACTGGCTTGATAAACGTGCTCAGGAACAGAAGCAGAACGACGAGTTTCATATACTTCCATCTTGAACGTATCAGGATAAGTTTCGAGTAATTTTACTTGTCCCGGAGTCAATACATCTTTGTACTGCGCCATGTTTTTCGCAGTAACTGTATATTTAACCTTATCACTTGAAAAAGGGTCAAGATGATGATCACCAACTGAATAACCCGCTGGAGCAGAAGTTATACCACCTGTCCATGCCGGAATTGAACCGTCTGTATTAGCACCACGCTCAGCACCCATAGGGGTTAAATTTTTACTGAGTTCAGCCGCTTTATCTTGAGTGACCTTTGCCATTGCAGAACCAGTAAAAGCAAGAGATACCCCTAATGCAACCAAGGCTAGTTTTTTCATTGACTTATTTTTTATAGACTTATTATTCATGACAAAGCCCCTTATATTGAATACTTAATGCTGAAAGAAACATAATCACGGTCTTCCATCTTATTTGTTGTACCTACTCCGCCAAAGAAGCTGTTATAACTAAAATCAGCAGACCAACGACTTTGATATTCGAAATTAATACCTAAAGATAATGATTTACGATCTTCAACAAACAAAAATAATGGATCCGGTGTTATACCTTCAACGTCATGAGTGAAAATAACTCTAGGGGAAATATTAATACCAGCAAAAACGTTGCTGTAATCTAATTTAGCAACTGCACGATATCCCCAGGCAAACTCATCCGGGAATGGATTAGTTTCAACACCATTCTGAATAGCAATTTCTAAACCTTCTTTACCTGCAATACCACCATTTCTAGAGGTACCCGGACCATTTAAACGTAATACGTCTTGATCTGGCATATCTTGAATATTGATAGCACCAATTTCAAATAAAGTGGTCAATTGGTTAGCCCCAAAAGAAGGACCCCATAAATTAGTTAAAGTAACTTGAGCCTGTAGTGTATCTGATAAAACAAAACCATCAGCCTGTACACCTAAACCATATGGTTCACCTGTAGCATGATTAATTATTTGAGAAACACCTTCTAAATCAGGACGTAGTCCAGCATTGGCTAATTGTTGTGGCATAGCAGCAAATAACAATTCAACATCATCAATTTGAAGTGGTTCATCTTGTCGGTAAGTGATTTCACCCGCTACCGATGTTGTGCCAAATACCGTATTAAAGCTTAACGCATAAAGTTGAATATCTTCAGGATAAGTAAGTTTTACTTTTGAGAATGCTTTTAAATCAGAATAATTATCCTCAGTCAGTATTCCACCAGCAATAGTCCCGACATCAGAAGCAATCGCTCCAGCACTGAAATCAGCAGTAAAACCAGCAAATATTGGACGACGACTGTGATAGTTCATGTAGTACAAACTAAGTTCAGTATCATTTAATTCAGGAAGATACCAGGTTAGACGCAAACCATATTGACCGCCATCATCTGGCGTATCTTCACCTTTACTTCCAGGTGGTCTTAACGTTAACTTAGTTGGGTAAGCCATATACATCGCACCAGCAGTGGCAGCATCTATTTGACCAGCACGCAGTGCACCACCAATTGAATTCAGACCAGTCAATAAAAAGTCTAAATCCATATCTGGATTACCACTGAAACCTAATTGAACGTTATTATATTGTCCGCCATCACCGGCAAAATCGTTAGTAGAAAAATAACTACCCGGAGCTGGCAATACAGTTTTTTCCCAATTGTATTGATAAAACATTTCAACGTTAAAGTTATCTGTTACACCTAAAGATGCCCAAACAGCACCAAAGGGTATAAACGCTTCTTTTAATTCAGCACCTGGTGCTTTTAAACGAGCAATATCAACAGGATTCATTTCACTAATACCGTGTGAAATTAATGTACTTTCACCCCAGCTGATAACTTGCTGACCTACGCGTATAGATAATGGCATTTCACCTAGTTCAAAATCACCATAAACAAATGCATCAAGTAAACGCACATCACGACAAATTTGATCTCTTGCTACATCATCACGACAAGGATTATTCACCTGCTGCGAAGTTGGATTAGTCCATGCTCGATCACCATCCATCATTTCGAAGTCATAAAAATACATACCACGAACAAACAGACCAACATTGTTATAACGTATGTCTAAATCATGTGAGCCTTTGAATACTTTTGAAAAGCTTTCACCTGCATCATAATTTAAGTTACCGTTATCACCGTTGTTTGAATAACTACCTTTACCTTGCCAAATAGTTTGATTAATAGGATTTGCATTAGTAGCCGCATTATAGTGGCTAAAATCGAAACCATTATTAAGATTGTTAGAAATACCAACGTTGTCATTCCAATTACGGTTTTCTACACGCCAGCTTGAACCAACACTGAATGTTGAATCAAAACTAATGTCTATATCACCAAATTGAAAATTTGAAGCTTGTGCTTGAGTTGCAGCCATAGAAAGTACGGCAGCGGTAATACCAACAACTAAAGGTTTTTTATTGAAAGCTTTTTTGTAAAACTTATTACAAAGGCTATGTTTCATTTATTATCTCCCCAGACCCGAAACAGAGTGTTTTAATTATTATTCTCTAATACCACTATTGTGGGATAAAACAATAATTGCATCATTTCAGTCACTAGGCAAGAGTAAAAAACAATTGTTGATACGCTCTATTTTAACGACTTGTATACAATAAAACATTGAAAAGCAAGCGCCGTTTAAAACAGTTGTTTTAAACTAAGCAAAACCAAGTCGATTTACACCTAACAAGTGAAGTAATTTGCAGTTATTTAGTCATAAAGCATAGTCGAGTTTATCTGATCGATGGTCTGACCACTGTTTAAAGCAAATACTCTACTTTTATATTTTCTTTAAAGATAAAAACTTATTATTTTCTGTCTTCAGGCAGAAATGGCCCTGAATCCCTGTTGCAGACAGATATTTTCTAAGATGCATTGCAGGAAACTGTACTTTTACCCCTTGGGTGGTAACAGCCACAATCGATAGAATCTGCCCTTTATAATAGGGCAGAAAATCTTTATTTGATATGTTAATTGAGAAGAAATATTGTTTCATCTTTAATTAATTAGCTTAATGCTGCATCAAGTTTTTCTTTCAAATCTTTTGATAATGAAGGCAGTAACGAAAGTAGCTCAAGTTCTTTTCGCATTAGTTTCTGTCTCACTTTGTCAAAACCTTTAAATTGGATCAAAGGTGTTATTAATCTTGAAGCTACTTGTGGGTTAATATCATTTAATAAGACTATTTGACTTGCAAGAAACTTATATCCCTCACCCGTTATATTATGAAAATGCTTAGGGTTGTTAAAAGCAAATGAAGCTATTAATGATCTTGCTCTATTTGGATTTTTTAAACTAAACAGAGGATGCTTAACTAATTCGCCTAATCGTTGAATGATATTTTCACTATTTAAAACACCATTAACCATAAACCATTTGTCCATTACAAGCGGCGTATCAGACCAACGTTTCTCAAAACTTTTCATTTGTTCATCGAATTGTGGCAAATTATTTTTCGCAGAACAATCTAACGCTGATAAAGTATCTGTCATATTATCAGAATCCAGATATTGCTGGTGAACTAGCAATTGTGATTCTGGTAATGTTGCAAGATAAGATAAACAAACATTTTTTAATGCTCTTTGAGCTAACAACGCAGCTTTACTTTCGTCTGAACTATTAATAACAGCATAAATAGTTTTTTGGCATTTTTGATAAGTTTCCAAAAGAATATCGCTTAAACCCTCTGCCAAAAATAGCTTCAAAGTAGTAATTGCGTCACTTAATGCGAAAGGATCAACCCCATCAATGAGATCTGCAACTTCATCAAAATTGGGTAATGTCAGTTGTTCCGCTGTAAGCACCGGATCTGTTGAGGAAGTTAATATATTTGCAAATGAGCTGATCAAACATTCCGGTAGCTGCTCTTGTTTGTTCATTACCAGTTTTTTCAAATAAGTAATGAATAATTTTTGTCCTGCATCCCAACGACAAAATTCATCTTCCGCCAAAACCATTATTGACTCTAGCTCATTATCTGTCTGGATAAAATCTACTTTAACGGGCGCAGAAAAGCCTCCCAGAAAAGCAACAATTGGTTTTTCTTCATAACGCTCAAAACACCAAGTTTGCTCACGTTTTGTTAATTGGAGTAAATGACTGGTACACCGGTTATTTTTTTGATCGATTAATTCAACTTTTACGGGAATATGTAAATAATCGGTAGCAGAATTTTCTGCTTTTTCTGTATTAGCCGCCTCAGGTATATCCTGATTAATACTTAAATTAAATTTACCCGTTGACTCATCAAAAGATTCTTTAACTATCAGCGTTGGAGTTCCAGCCTTTGAATACCATAACTTAAATTGTTCTAAATTCTCGTTTGAAGCATCAGCCATTGCATTGACAAAATCATCACAAGTAACCGCCATACCGTCAAAACGTTTAAAATAAAGATCTAACCCTTTTTTAAATTTTTCTTGACCAAGCAACGTATGTAACATACGAATTACTTCTGCACCCTTCTCATAAACTGTCAGGGTATAAAAATTATTCATCTCCATTACTTTTTCAGGCCGTATTGGATGAGCCATAGGACCAGCATCTTCAGCGAACTGCAATGAACGTAATACCCGCACATTTTTAATTCTGGTTACCGCTGCAGAATGCATATCGGCACTGAATTGCTGATCACGAAAAACGGTTAAACCTTCTTTCAAACTTAATTGAAACCAATCACGGCAAGTTACCCGGTTACCCGTCCAATTATGGAAATATTCATGGGCTATAACCGCTTCAACATTAAAATAATCAGTATCTGTAGCAGTATTACTATCAGCTAAAACATATTTACTATTAAAAACATTGAGTCCTTTATTTTCCATTGCGCCCATATTAAAAAAATCAACGGCTACAATCATGTAAATATCTAGATCGTATTCGAGATCAAAAGTATCTTCGTCCCATGCCATTGAGTTTTTCAACGCATTCATGGCATGTTGAGCCTTTGACCGATTACCTTTATCAACAAATATTTCTAAAGCAACATTCCTGCCTGAAGTAGTAATATAGTTGTCTTGCAATAAATCGAAATCTCCGGCGACTAAAGCAAACAAATAGCAAGGTTTTGGAAAGGGATCATGCCAGGTTGTAAAGTGTTTGCCATTTTCAAGTTTACCCTGATCAATTTTATTCCCGTTAGAAAGTAAATAAGGGTATAACTTATTATCGGCAATAACCTTAGTGGTAAATATAGCCATTACGTCAGGACGGTCTAAATAATATGTTATCCGACGAAAACCCTCTGCTTCACATTGCGTACAAAAAGCGTCACCTGACTTGAATAGACCTTCTAACGACGTATTTTCAAGCGGATTAATCTCTGTCACTATCGTTAAAGTAAATTCTTGTTCCTTTGTAACAATTTCAAGTTGATTCTCGGTAACAATATAATGATCAGAGCTGAGTTCATCTGATCCTATTTCAGAACTGTTTAATTGAGAATTGTTTAAATGAACACTGAGCAAGTTTAATTGCTCCCCATCGAGAATTAAAGGACCACTATCATCCCCTGCTCTACTAACAGACATAACACTAGTGACAATGGTTTTAGTGTCAGATAAGTCAAAAGTAAGGTCAATTGTTGAAATGGTAAATAATGAAGGTTGGTAATCTGCGAGATAACGAGCGGTGAATTCAGCCATTAATGTGTCCAATTTATCCTATAAGGGGAAAAATATAAAGCCTGTAAAAACAGGCTTTATGCATAAATATTTATTCAGATGAGTTTAGGTTTTTGTTACTAATTTTTTTATCTTGAAACCCATATAACCATAGACTACCGCTAAAATAGGATTAATTAAATTAAAGAAGCAATAAAAAATATAATCAAGAGGATTAACTAACAGCACACTGTACATATATGCGCCGCAGGTATTCCACGGGATTAACGGCGAAGTAATAGTGCCGGCATCTTCAAGTGTACGACTCAACACAACAGGATCTAATCCTCTTCGTTGATATTCTTCTTTGTACATACGGCCAGGCATTACTATCGCCATATACTGATCAGCTGTAATAATATTTGTACCAATACACGTTGCCACTGTACTGGCAATTAAACTACCGGTTGATTTAGCTGCGGATAAAATTGCATCAACAAATTTACGCAACATACCAAGATGCTCTAATATGGCACCAAAACTAAGTGCACACATAATCAACCAAATAGTATTCAACATGCTCGACATGCCGCCGCCACTAAGCAACTTATCAAGCTCCTGATTACCCGTTTCAATAGCTACGCCATCAAAAAAAGCGGTCCAGACAACAATTAAATTAGCGGTAAAAACATCACTGCCTTCTGTGGCTATTCTGATGATAAGTTCCTGTTGAAATAAAACAGCCCAAACAGCGCCCATTATCGCTCCAACAGAAACAGCAGGAAATGCCGGAACTTTCTTCATTGCTAAACCAAGCAATACTAATAGCGGTACTAAATTTATAATACTTAAATCAAACTGTTGTGCAAGTTGTTCATTCAATACGTTTATCGCACTAGTACTTGCTGTAGCAGTTTCATTTAATCCTAAAATAATAAATAAAACCAACGCTGTACTGATTGAAGGGATTGTTGTCCAGAGCATATATTTTATATGGTTAAACAATTCACTGCCTGCAACAGCCGGAGCTAAATTAGTTGTTTCAGATAACGGTGAAATTTTATCACCAAAATATGCGCCGGAAATAACAGCACCCGCAGTAATGGCCGGAGATAAATCCAGCCCTTGAGCAATCCCTAATAATGCAACACCAATTGTTGCAGCGGTAGTCCATGAACTACCAATACTCATGGCAACAACACCACAAATAACGCAGGTTGCGGCATAAAACCAGCTGGGATTAAGAATTTGCAAACCATAATAAATCATTGTCGGTACTGTACCAGACAGCAACCAGGTACCAATCAGTGCGCCAACTGACAGGAGAATTAAAATAGCCCCTAAAGAAATAGAAATACCATGAACAATGGCTTTTTCCATTGAAGCCCAAGTATGACCATTTTTGAAACCAATAATGACGGCTATTCCCATACCAAGCAATAAAGCGATTTGATTAGGCCCGTAAGAAGAATTATCACCAAAATATGTTACTGCAGCGGCCAACATGATCACTAACGCTGTAATGGGAATAAAAGCGTCAATTATACTTGGGGGCTTAACCTTACTTAAATCTGACATAGAAATATCGATACCTTTTTATTTTAATTGTTATCTTAATACCCAGAACTAACAACTAGAACTAATGCCTAGAACTAATACCAATTAGCATATATAACTTAATCCTATACACTGAAATTTCATTTTTTATCAATACTCCAGCATACTCTGGCAAGCTCTGAATCAGGATAAACTTAATTGTATTGTGGATATAGTGCAAGTTATTTATTTTGTTTTAATAGAGCCATAGAAAATAAGACCATAGCGGAACAAATATCTATTCGCCTTTTTTGTATAAAGATTTATAACATTCTTTTTTTTATAAAAGAAAACCGCCAATATTGGCGGTTTAAAAGTCGACTTACTTAAAAATAAATTTACTTAAAAATAAACAATAACACGTTTATTTTTTAGCAACTTTTCCTAAAGAAACAAAATCAAAGGTAATTTTAGCCGTTTCATCTAAAAACGGATCTAAATCATTTAACTCATCTGGTAAATCTTCAAGAGAAGTCACTTTCTTCATGTTCATAGCGACTAATCTTTCATTAGTTCTGACAAGTTGCTTGCTTTTACTACTCTTACGCTTAGCTTTACGTTTTTCCAAATTAAGAGATATCGTTTTATCATCTTTTTCAGCTTGATATATTTTGATATCAGACAATAAATAATTAAACTCAGTATTATTTTTTACTCTTTCGTTATGCAAAGAACTTAAATAAACGATGTCATCACTTAAATCAGTAAATGGTTTGTAAGGCGCTTTAGCAATTTGATCCCAAGGTAATGCATTTTTCTCTCGACTCTCACCCCAGTCTTCAGGATCTACAGCCGACGGAAATTCAATATCTGGCAAGACACCACGATGCTGAGTACTACCACCATTAATCCGGTAAAATTTTGCAATCGTAAATTGAATACTACCAAATGGCTTATCGTGCAGATCATACACTCGTCCTAAAGGTCTGTGCTGCTGAACTGTACCTTTACCAAAAGTATGTTCACCAACAATAACCCCGCGATTATAATCCTGAATTGCCGCTGAGAATATTTCAGACGCTGAAGCACTATATCGATCTACCATTACAGTTAATGGTCCGTCATAAAAACTAATACCATCTTTATCGCGATTTATAGCAACCCGGTCTGCTCCATCCCGAACTTGAACAACAGGACCATGTTCAATAAACAATCCGGTTAATAATGTCGCTTCAACTAATGAACCGCCACCATTTCCGCGTAAATCTACAATAATACCTTCAACATCTTCAGCCTTTAACTTCTCAAGTTCTTTTTTAACATCTGCTGAAAGATTGTTATAAAAACTAGGAATAGTAATAACACCTAATTTTTTGCCCGTCGCAACATCATGATCAGATTTATCAATGTAAACTTCCGATTTTGCTGCCCGGTCTTCTAATTTAATTTTCTCACGAATAATTGAAACGATTTTAATGCTGCTATCATCTTCAGCTTCACCAGGCAACACTTGCAAGCGCACCTTGCTGCCTTTAGGGCCTTTGATTAATTCAACAACATCATCTAAGCGCCAACCAATAACATCAACAAAATCATCATCAGCCTGAGATACACCAACAATCCGATCTTTAGGGTTAATCTCTTTAGATTTATCGGCAGGACCACCAGTAACAACACTTTGAATAACGGTATAATCTTCTTCTGCTCTTAAAACAGCACCAATACCTTCCAGAGATAAATTCATCTCCATCTGAAATCTTTCTGCGTTTCGAGGAGATAAATAAGAAGTATGAGGCTCAACTGAACGAGAAAAGCTATTCATCGCTATTTGAAAAACATCTTCACTATCACTTTGCTTTAAACGCTTAATAGCATAACGATAACGTTTACCTAAAACCTCTTGAATTTTAGGCCATTTTTTACCGGCAAGTGTTAAATTAAGTACATCATATTTAACTTTTAAACGCCATGATTCATTGAGTTCAGTTTCATTAGCTGCCCATTGTGAGTTTTCACGATCAAAAGAATATACTTCATCTTTAGTAAAATCGAATGGGCTTTTAGTTGTATTAGCACTTAACGATAACAAATTTTTCTTTTCAAAACCCAATAACCCTAAAGCATATTCATAGCGTTCAAGGCGACGTTGCAAATTGAGATTATAAATATCATAAACTACATCTAATTTCCCTCTTGAAATAAACGTATCAAAATCGAGGCGATGCTTTTCAAACGCATTGATATCAGAAGACAAAAAGATATTTCGGGCATAGTCAAGTTGCTTAATGTAACGATCAAAAACTTTCTCTGAAAGCAAATCGTCAATTTTTACTTTCTTATAATGCGCACGGGTGAAATGTGTGGTGATACGTTTACTAGACGTGGCATGCTGACCTTCAGGTACAAGCAAGGGAAGTGAAACCTTCTTGTCTAAATTTTTACTGTTGCCTTCATCTGCTAATAAATTAGCGCTTGTTCCTAGTAAAGAAACAGACAATGAGACGGCCAGTGCGATACGACAAAATTTTAGCATGCCTACTACTCCATATTATTGAGAATATATATTTTCAATTTGTGTTTTAATAACCATTCCTGAGTTAAGTTGTACGCTAACATCTTTACCAGCAACTTCCGTAATTGTGGCATCCATTGGAGAATTACCCAACTGCACTTTTACTTTATTACCAACTTTAACTAAAGCAGTCTCTACAGGTTTAAGTTTAGCTTGTACTTTAACTTCTGCACGTTTTGTTGACTTAACTGCTTTATATTTAGCTTTATTCTTAGTCTCAGTAGCTTTTTTAGCTTCTGGCTTATTACCCTTATACGGCTTTTGGGCTGCATTGTCTTTTGGTTTTTTGTTACCAAATTTTTCCTGGCTTTCTTTCAATGTCTTACTGGCGTACTCTGCCTGAGCTTCATCAATTTCAGCTACTTGATTTCCATCAATATCGATACGATGACCACCAAGTTTGATCGTTTTTAAATAACGCCAACTACTGGTGTAATGACGAAGTGCTTGACGTAACCGCGTTTTACTGACGGTTTCATCTTCTTTAAGCTTTTCCGCTAAATCTTGAAATATTCCAACTTTCAAGGGTTTTGCTGGCCCTTCAATTGAAAAACACGCTGGGAATTTCTCAGCTAGATAGGCAATAATTTCTTTTGTGCTAGTACGTTTAGTTTCCATAAATACAACTTATTTATATTAATTTTGTAGATGTTGTTCCCGGTTATCCAACACATGTCGGCACCAGTCATATATATCATCAGTCTCTAAATCAGGCAAAACATCTTGCCCGATCCATGTTTCCCATACCAGTTCTAATAGCTGATTAAGCACTTCTGGTTCAATATCTTCTTCCGCTAAATCATACAGAGTATGATAAATTTCATTCATCCGCTCTGCGACTTGTTCTTCCTGACCATCCCAGTCACCGACTATAGACTCGGCAACTAAAAAGTCATGAATAACAACAAATTCTTTCATCTCAATATCCAAATAAATCCTAAAAAGCTTGCCTTAGCCAACAGCTTTACAGACTTTTTATTTCAAATTTCGTTAAATTACTTTCCAGTAAATTAACAATAGCCTGCAATCCTTGTTGATCAACTTCATCAAACCTTCCAATTGCAATACTATCAATATCCAACACTGCCACAACTTTATCATTAAGCTTCAAAGGTATAACAATTTCAGCATTACTGGCAGCATCACAAGCAATATGACCTTCAAACAGATGGACATCAGAAACTCGTTGAGTTTCTCCTGTTTCAGCTGCGACACCACAAACTCCCGTTCCTATTGGTATCCTGATACAGGCAACTTTACCTTGAAATGGACCAAGTACCAATCCCGAGTTTTCAACACGATAAAAACCCGCCCAGTTAACTTGCTCCAGAGCATCAAATAACAAAGCACTGATATTAGCCATATTAGCGATAACATCTGGCTCATCAAAAATAAGTGCTTTAGTTTGCTCATAAAGTTGTTGATACAATTGAGTCTTATTCATCTAATTCTTATCATCCACTATTTCATCAATTTCGCCCAATACTAACAAGGGCTATCATCAAAAGCCGCATAACATACCTTGTTCAACTGTTAATTTAAAGCTTTATAAGCCAAGAAAAAGGAATTTAGTTGATCCTTTTCATAAACTCAAAATATAAGTTGCAGGCAAAATAACAAGTAAAATTAACGTTCTAGCTGAAAAGTTGCTGTAATTTGCGCCGAAATCCCTTTAACTCCGACATTGGAATTAAATCCAACCCTCGCTCTATTCGCCATTGAATAATGAATTGCACCACCACTGGATAATTCTTTCATATAAACTAAACGACCTAAAGTAACACCCGCTTTTGCTGCAACTCTCATGGCTTTTGGTTTTGCTGCCAAAACCGCTTTATCCAAAGCTTGTTGATACAAATTTTCATGATTACTAAAAGACATTTGCAATGGCGATACTTTATTAACCCCTATTTTTACTATTTTATCCAGTAACTTATCATAAACGGCAATATCAAAAAGTTTTACGGTAATAATACGACTGACCTCAATCACAGGTGCTCGGTAAACTTTACTCTTTTTGTTCACTTCTAAACGAATTTTTCCCTTTTCGTTATCCGAAAACTGTTTTTTTACCGATAAACTTTTTAATTGAATAGACGGTTTTTGATATTCCTGATCATAAATAGGATAAATATTAACTTGTGATGATTCTATGTCAGTAGATTTAATACCCAACAAAATAACCGAATCTACCACACGGTTACTTTTGTGATCAACAAGTGCTTTAATTTTACCTGCACTGCTTCCTCTTTCTAAAATAGTCACATTTAAGGTAAAAACATCCGGAACAGCATTTACTACGGCCCTACCAGTAACTTCTATTCCTTTTGATTGAATATAATCAGCATTAACAGAAAAAGTAAAAAGCATGATAAAGAATACAAAAACAAATCTCATTTTTCAGCCCTCATTTTTCAGATATTTAATTGCATAAGATATTAACAACTACAAATTACATTTGCAGTAACTTTATCCAGTAACTTTTTAAAATTACAATAGAAATTAAAATACAACCTTAAAAACAAAACTTATTGTTAACATTTGTTTACAAATAATTTGCTTGTTATAAACGTATTGCTTAAAATCCCACTTTTTTAAAATATTGCCTAATTAGTGTCTGAACGGAAATCCTGAAAGCCTTATTTTACAGGGTATTCAAGCAATATTGCAAAACGAAGATTTTGTTATTTTTGGCTAAAAACGGCCAAAACGCTTAAATCTACATC
>JABSOJ010000368.1 GCA_013216005.1 Alteromonadaceae bacterium
TCTACTCATCCTTCTACTTTACAGCTTTACCCAAAACGCAGCAAGCTGCGGGGAATTAAACCCCAAGAGATTAAACCACGCAATGGGATACAATAAACAATGTATCAAACTAGGAAACATATTCCAATGAACAAATGTATATCAATTAACCAGAGCATTATAGCTTGTTTATCTTAATTAAAAATATAGTTAAACATTTTTTTACATTAATATTACACAAACACTACTTTAATCCTAAAGTTACTTTACATTATTACCTTTAATTTCCATGACTTGTTCTTCAAATATTTCTAATTAAATATTAAAGCTCAAATGAAATTTACAATTAATTAACAACCTGCACTTTAAACTAACTAATCTACGATTAATTTAAACCCTTTTTAATTTTCGTTTATACATTTAATTAGTTTAGATTTTATAATAAACTTTCCATATCGTAAATAACCCGCTCTATGTCAATTTATAATGATTATATTTCATCCTATGATTGTTATATGTCAAGACATGGTTGGATCAACACAGAGATAAAATTATGAGCCGCACAGTATTTTGCCAACACCTTAAAAAAGATGGCGATGGCCTGGACTTTCAACTTTACCCAGGTGAAATTGGCAAACGAATATTCGATAATATTTGTAAAGAATCATGGACAATATGGCAAAAGAAACAAACCATGCTGATCAATGAAAAAAAAATGAACATGATGAACCCAGACGACCGTGCTTTTTTAGAAACAGCTATGGTTGCGTATCTTTTTGAAGGTATTGAACCAGAAATTGAAGGTTACGTACCCGTTAAAAAATAACATAATTACCATAAACAAGATGTTTCTGTTCACTAAACTAACAGAAAGCCGAAAAAAACAACAAACAAACATTATTAATAAAAAAACAGTTGACGGGCAAAAGGAAAAACAGTCTAATAGCGCCCGTCTTCAAGGCAAAGCCAACAAGACAGTCGGTAACGACTTAAAACAAGTATAAATACGCCCCGATAGCTCAGTTGGTAGAGCAGAGGATTGAAAATCCTCGTGTCCCTGGTTCAATTCCGGGTCGGGGCACCATTTATACTTAATCAAATTCCAGAGTTAATGCGTTTTAATATCATTCATTATCTCGGTGCCAAGATGTTCTAGTTGATTTTTTAAATACTACTAGAATATCGCACACAGTTTTGTGTGCCGACTTAGCTCAGTTGGTAGAGCAACTGACTTGTAATCAGTAGGTCGCCAGTTCGACTCCGGCAGTCGGCACCATTTATAAAAAAACCTCGACATTATTCGAGGTTTTTTTTCGCCTTCAATTTATCAAAAAAATACAACTAACTTGTAATCAGTAGCTCAAGCAAGCCCATCAGTTCGGCTCCGGCAGTCGGCACCATTTATAAGAAAACCTCGACATTGTTCGAGGTTTTTTTTCGCCTTCAATTCATCAAAAACACCAACTAAGACCAATTGCACTAATTAATCCAACCGGTATTAATCACTATAACTACCTAAATTAACCAAGAAAAAAAAGGCACCAAACTAAACGAGTGGTGCTTATACCAATTGGTATTACTAGAATGAAGAAATTCAAATAGTGCTTAAGTTTGTTTCTTAATTTTTAACTACTCTGCAGGGGTAAAAATATTTGGAAGCATTCCATTCAATAATAATTATCAAGCAAGTCGATGTTTTTTATTTTTAAATGTAAGCGATCATTCAGGGGTTATACCAATTTAAGACGCACATAAATGTGCGTTCTTTTATCACGTGGATTTGACCGACCGTCCATAGTTCGTGGATTTATCCACGCATCACTTTAAATGGATTCTGAGTAGTTAGCTTAATTTTACTAAAAGCTAAGCCGAACATGCCTAAAGCTAAAATAAGAAGTATCGATGGTTCTGGCACATTAGCTGGTGCTTCGAATGATTGGTTGCTAACCATATGGCAACACTATCTCCACCCCAATCATGATTTTCCCAAACGGTATAGCCTCCCCCAGTGTACACCCCAGTGTCGTCAACTGACCCTAAAGTAGTAACCCCATTATAGCCATCAAAGACGAAACCAGCTGCTCGATTAACGTAATTACCGTTGGATAAGCCAACAGCAGAAAACTGGTTGAATTTATCAGTAGTGCTACCAATAAGGGATGCGTGTAAACTCTTTAATTCATTATCGCTCGCGATACGGAATTCAGTCGAAAAATAACTGGCTTCATTATAAGTGAGAAACTCAGTAACTGATAAATCGAGCCAAGTTACCCCGGTAACATCATCGTAAGCAGCAAGACCATCACCATAAACTAAGTAATCTGCTTCAATTAAACCCGCCTGTGCGATATTCACTAAACAGCTGACAGATAATACGATAACTGCCAAAGCAGCATTTAAACATTTAAATTTCATTTTGTTATTCCTTAGTTATTCCTATTTCCGATTCATGTCGAATTTGAACGATAGAAGCATCTCAACCTACAAGACAACCGATAATATCTCAAAACACTAAAAAAACAACGTTCCGACATTATACAGCAAAGACCAGACCAACAAGTTAACACCTTGATTTAACATAACAAATAGAAGAGCTACAAATGTATTGTTAGTTATATGTAAAAAAACCAGACACATAAAAACGCAATATGCGATTGAACTAATTAAAAAATGAACCACAGGAATTTGATTAAGATTGTTCTGGAAAGTACTACTAGATAACTTAATTAATTGACTGATTGGCTGATTGACTGATTGTAAAAACATCACTGAAAAATCAGTTATAAACATCATAAAACAAGGGTTTCAGTGGTGTTATTGATTAAAACTCAGTGGTTCTATTCGTTATTATTCTACATTGATATCCCACTACAAGCCTTTCTACATGTGAGTTAAAAATCACGGACCAACTGACTTGTAATCAGTAACTCAAGCAAGCACATTAATGCGACTCCAACAGTCAGCACCGTTTAGAAACAAACCTCAACATCATTCGGTTTTTTATTGCCTTCGTTTTATAAAACGCCTTTTGTACTAATACCAATCGAGAAAAACAAAAAAGCACCAATCATATCGGCTATGTACCGTTAAGTGTTGCTATAATAGTTGTAGGATGGGTTAGCCAACGGCGTAACACATCACTTTGTAGAACGCACTATCTGATAATAGGTCTTTAAAGTTGGTGTTTTGATGGGTTACGCCTTCGGCTAACCCATCCTACGCGCTGAAATCTTGAGCTGACAATTAAATACCGATAAAACAATGAATTATGGGCACAGCAACACTTAACTGGTACATAGCCAATCATATCGGATGATGCTTAATGACCAATTAGCATAATAATCAGACAAAGGAATATTAGTGATTCTTAAACCGACGTATTCCTAACCCCATCAGCCCTAGAAGAAACAGTGCAAATATTGATGGCTCTGGTATTGTAGGCATATCGGGTATATCTACTGAATCAGGTGTATCTCCCATTACGTAGTAATAGTCAAAATCAATGGAAGACCCTGCTGCTAAATCTCCAAGGTCGAAAGCCAGACCAATCGTATTATCCCCATCACCCAAGTCCGTTCCACTCAAGTAATCCGAATGGTTGGTTGTAAAATTAGTTATTCCTGTATTATGCGTTACATCAGAATTACTGTACAAACCAAGTGTTAAACCATTGCCCTCATTTTCAGAATTTACCCAATCATTCTCACTAAGACTACCATACCCTCTATTATTAAGCGTAAAAGTACTGGATGGCATATCAGGATCTATAGCACGTAAAAAAGAAAGATCTGTCAAATCAGATAATGCGGTAATAGTCGTCATAAAGCTGACAAATTCATCATCATCATTAAAGTAGGTATCTGTAGATATTGTAAAATATGAACCGTAGGTTCCAGATCAATTGATTGCATTATCATATGAACTAGTGCCTGAAATATCGGTCAATAACATAGATGAAAAAACACTTGAACGGAACGAGGTATTATTATTACCTACATTACCAAATTCAGCACTATTAACACCGAAATATTCCCAGGGATTTCCCGGTGTCAAATAATCATCGATACCAAATATTCCTGTACCAGTAGCAGGGCAAACGGGTCTAAATTAAACAGTTTTGTAAATTAACAGTGAATATAATTTAAACTTTAAGATTATTCT
>JABSOJ010000369.1 GCA_013216005.1 Alteromonadaceae bacterium
TTTAAAATCTGATGCCCTTTTTACTGAAAATCAACTCAGATTTTAAATCTCAGCTTTATGTGCGGAACGTCAGATGTAAACAACTAATTCAAAAAAATAGAGTCATGCCGATATCTGAAGCTTTACCGCAAGAGCGTCAGGCATTTGTTGATTTATTTGATTCTGAAGATCACACGGAAGGTGTGAAAGCATTTTTAGAAAAACGTAAGCCGGTTTGGTTAAATAAATAATTAAATAAGCAAAAGGATCTTATTATGAATAATGTCGTTCTTTTTCAAGAATTGTTGTGTGATAACGGTAAAAAAATCGCTATTGCCACTTTAAACTCAGAACGTTCTTTAAATGCTTTAAGCGGGGATATGATAGATGCTTTATATCCTCAGTTATCAGCATGGCACCAAGATAATGACATCGCGGTGGTATTTTTACAAGGTGCCGGTGAAAAGGCATTTTGTGCAGGCGGTGATATTGTTCATCTCTACAAAGAAATGCAAAGTCATGTTGGTGATTATGCACCTGAAGTGGAAACGTATTTTACCAAAGAGTATAAGCTTGATTATTTGATTCATACTTTCAACAAACCTTTCATTGTGTGGGGCAACGGCATAGTGATGGGGGGCGGATTAGGCATGATGGTTGGCGCTAGTCATCGGGTTGTAACAGAGTCTTCCCGAATTGCTATGCCTGAAATAAGTATTGGTTTATACCCTGATGTTGGTGGTACTTGGTTTTTAAATCGTATGCCAGACAATTGTGGCCTGTTTTTAGGGTTAACGGGTGCATCAATTAATGCGGCAGACGCGAAATATACCGGATTAGCTGATTATTTTATTACCAGTGATAAAAAAGAAAATTTCATTGAGCAATTAACTAAAATTAACTGGGGCGATACCATCGCTTTAAATCACGATAAATTATCAACCCTGATGCATGATTCAGAATTGCATTCTAATGCAAAATTACCTGTTTCCCATGTTTGTGCGCAAAAAGCATTGATTGAGCATGTAATGAGTCATGACAATATTGCTGATACAGTTGAAGCTATTGTTACCGTTGAAGTTGAAGATAAGTGGTTCAATAAAGCACAAAAGTCATTAAAACATGGCAGTGCTTTAAGTGGTCACCTTGTTTATCGTCAAATAAGTCAAGGTCGATTATTAACATTAGCGGATTGTTTCCGTATGGAACTTAACTTGTCAGTTAAATGTGGTCAGTACGGTGAATTTGTTGAAGGTATTCGTGCGTTACTGATAGACAAAGATTTTAAACCTCAATGGAAATTTGATTCAGTGAAAGGTGTTGATATGGAAGTTATTGATTGGTTTTTTGAATCGAAATGGTCTGAATCAGAACATCCGTTGGCTTGTTTAGGTAATTCTGTATAGATTTTTTCAAGCTATCTGAAAATACCGTTTGTGCAAGTTGTGAAACGAACATACTAAAAGAATTAATTTTTTAGTGTTAATTATTGAGTGTTAATTTTTTGAGTATTAATCTTTCGAGTATTAATTTTTTTTGAGTATAAAGAACAATATTATTAGGAAACTATTATGGCGAATATAGCATTTATTGGTTTAGGCAATATGGGTGGTCCAATGGCCATCAACTTAGTAAAATCCGGGCACCAGGTCTGTGTATTTGACTTGTCAGAGCAAGCGGTAGCCAGTGTAGTTGAGCATGGTGCCAGTACGCAAACTGACGCGTCAGCCTGTGTTAAAGGTGCAGAGTTTATTATTACTATGTTACCAGCGGGTAAGCATGTTGAAGCGGTTTATTTGGGAGAAAATGGATTAATCAATCATATCGCTTCAGGTGCTTTGGTTATTGATTCATCAACGATTGATGCTCAAACTTCTCGTAAAGTAGCAGCTGTTTTATCAGAAAAAGGCATTAACTTTATTGATGCACCTGTATCTGGTGGAGTAGGTGGTGCAACGGCTGGCACATTAAGTTTTATGGTTGGTGGTAGCGAGACAGATTTTAACAATGCAAAAGCTGTTTTAGATAATATGGGTAAGAATATTTTCCATGCAGGTGATCATGGCGCAGGACAAATAGCCAAGGTTTGCAATAATATGATGTTGTCTGTTTTGATGGTCGGAACCTCTGAAGCGTTACAGCTTGGTATTGCTAATGGTTTAGATCCTGCGGTACTTTCTAATATCATGAATAAAAGTTCAGGAGGTAACTGGACGCTTGATGTTTATAATCCTTGTCCGGGTGTGATGGAGAATGTCCCATCGTCAAATAACTATCAAGGTGGTTTTATGGTTGATCTAATGGCTAAAGATTTAGGTCTTGCAATGGATACTGCTGTAAATAGCCAATCATCAACGCCAATGGGGTCTTTAGCCCGTAGTTTATATGCAATGCACGCTGCGGCAGGTAATGGTGGTAAAGATTTTTCCAGTATTTTTAACCTATTTAACAAAATTTAACCGATTTAATAAAGTTTAACCTATTTAATAAAGTGAAATAGTTCAAAGCTTTAATAAAAATAAATAAATAAATAAATAAACAAAGAAGAAAATTTATGAATTTACAAGATAAAGTTATCGTTATCACAGGTGGTGGGCAAGGCTTAGGAAGAGCTATGGCGGTAGATTTAGCGGCTAATGGTGCTAAATTAGCGTTAATTGATTTAAATGAAGATCAATTGAAAGAATCAGTTGCCCTAATTGAAGAAGCCGGTTCAACGGCAAAATATTATTTGGCAAATGTTTGTAATGAAACTGAAGTTGAAACAACATTTTCACAAATTAACAGCGACTTTAATGGTATTGATGGTTTGATCAATAACGCGGGTATCTTGCGTGATGGCATGTTTGTTAAAGCTAAAGACGGTGTTGTTAGCAAAAAAATGTCACTAGAGCAGTTTCAATCAGTAATCGATGTTAATTTAACCGGCGTATTTTTATGTGGTCGTGAAGCCGCTGTCCATATGATTGAAAAAGGGCGTAAGGGTGTGATCATCAATATGTCTTCCATTGCGCGAAATGGCAATATGGGACAAACTAATTATGCCGCATCGAAAGCGGGCGTTTTTGCAATGACGGTAACCTGGGCTCGTGAACTAGGTCGTCATGGCATCCGTGTTGGCGCCATTGCCCCTGGAGTTATTCGCACAGCAATGACTGATGCAATGAAACCAGAAATGCGTGAACGTTTAGAGAAGATGAAACCTGTTGGCCGTTTAGGTGAAGCAGATGAAATTGCTCATACGGTTAAATACATTTTTGAGAACGAGTTTTTTACGGGTCGCGTTGTTGAAATAGACGGTGGTCTTTGCATGTAAGAAACATACATTCGTTGGTATATGTTTAAGACGGGCTCTGCTCGTCTTTTTGATCAACCTAACATGTTTTTAACACTATTAAATATTAAAAAGTGATCAAATGATTATGGTTAAAGCATTATTTTTAGATCGTGATGGCATTATTAATGTGGATCATGGTTATGTTCATAAAATAGAAAATTTTGAATTTGTTGATGGTATTTTTGAAATATGTACATTAGCGATTGAAAAAGGTTATCAAATATTTGTGATCACAAATCAGGCGGGAATTGCGCGTGGATATTATGAAATTATTGATTTTGAGCATTTAACATCGTGGATGAAAGCTGAATTTAAGAAGCGAAATATTGAAATAAGTGGCGTTTACTATTGTCCTCATCATCCAGTAAAAGGGAGTAACGAGTATAAAATGGACTGTGACTGTCGAAAACCTAAACCAGGAATGATATTTAAAGCCATTTCGGACCATAATATCAATATAAAACAAAGTATTTTTATCGGTGACAAAATATCAGATATGGAAGCAGCAGCGGCAGCTGGAATTGATAATCGAATATTAGTTAAAAGCCAGTATGCAGATGAAACGAACATTAAAGCCCACCGTGTAGGCGAATTAGCTGGTGCGGCGCAGTTCATAGTTTAAATTGGGTTTATCTGTGTGGATTTTGAATACTTGAACTACTATTAATAAGCTAAATAAAATTAAATGGAATTAATTTAAAAAAAGGGTTGACGAAAAATAAAAAGTGTCTAAAATGCGCATCCAGTTCCAAGGGGTAACCCAAAGAACTGTTTTGATAAGTTTAGTCTTCTAACTAA
>JABSOJ010000370.1 GCA_013216005.1 Alteromonadaceae bacterium
AAATTTAATTATACTAATAATACTTTCAGGGAGCAAAAAACCCGTTTAACTGATCAGTATCAAATTAGTCAAACAGAGATTATTATTATTACCAAAGACTGGTTTTGGTTAAGTTCTTATTCAGCAGAAGGTGTTGCGCTAATAAATCGAAAAAACAGTGCCGTAAATATTTTTAATGTCAACAATCAATTAGCTAGCAACTTAATTAGTAATATTTTAATTGATGATGCCGGGACTGCATGGTTAACAACAGTAAACAATAGCATTAGTGCCATTTCACCGAACGATAAAAAAGTAAAAAACTATGATAAAGACTTCACTTTCACAGATATTTTTACATATGGAAGCGCATTAAAATCATCACAAAATATAATATATTTCGGCAATGCAAACGGCTTCACTCAATTTCAACCGACAGAAATACTCACATTAAAACAAAAGATTAACAATATTTTATTTACAAATCTATTCATTGCCAATAAAAGCATTAATATTGCTCAAGCTAAAACGATAAAAAACAACAAGTTAAACAATAATCCAGTGGAACTATTCACTTTACCCAAACAAATAAATGAAATAGACACATTAAAATTAAAACATCAACAGTCTCCTTTCAGCCTTGAGTTTATTTCTCCTAATGCAAAATTTCCAAGCCAGATAAGATACAGATATAGATTAAAGGGTCTGGAAACAATATGGATTGAGTCAGGTAAAGATAACAGGCGAGCAACTTACACAAATTTAAGTGCCGGAGATTATACTTTCGAAGTACAAGCCTATGATTTTCATGATTCTACATTAACGAAAACTCGTACTTTACAAATTAAAATTCTACCTCCCTGGTGGTTATCCAATTTGGCGATTACCTTGTACGCATTGGCACTAATTAGCTTAGTAGTAGCCTTTGTACGTGCTCAACGAAAAAAAGTACATAATGAGCGTTCGGTTGTTCGCCAACTTAAACAGGTTGATATACTCAAAGATGAATTTCTGGCTAATACCTCTCACGAATTACGCACGCCTTTAAACGGTATTATTGGATTGGCCGAATCACTGATGGATGGTGTTGCGGGTGAACTCCCTGCTAAAGCGAATCAAAACCTCGCCATGGTGGTGGCCAGTGGTAAACGTTTGGCGAATTTGGTTAATGATATTCTGGACTTCTCTAAACTGAAAAACCACAACCTGGAATTGTATACCCAACCGATTGATTTACATACCATGACGGAAGTTGTGCTTGCGTTATCAATACCACTTGTGGGAGATAAAAAAATTACCTTGGTGAATGATGTGGCGGTTGATTTTTCCGCCGCTCAGGCAGATGAAAACCGTATTCAACAAACATTGCATAATCTTATTGGTAATGCGATAAAGTTTACTGAACAAGGCCTTATTACCGTATCAGCCAAAACAGAAAATGGTTGGATTAAGGTGAAGGTTACCGACACAGGTATAGGTATACCTGAAGATAGATTAACCACTATATTTGAATCCTTTGAACAGGTTCAAACCGCAGATACCCGAATTTATGGCGGTACAGGTTTAGGCCTTGCTGTGAGTAAGCAACTAGTGGAATTACATGGCGGGGTGCTTGCAGTTGAATCGTCTTTAGGTAAGGGGTCTTCCTTTAGCTTTACTTTACCTGTTTCGCAAGAGCCCAGGATGATTAATACCAGTGATAATAGGAGTATTTCACGCTTACATTTGATGAAGGATAAAGCGTCACAAAATAATTTATCTCAACCTCAACCTCAATCTCAAGCTCATCCTGAAGATAAAACTAACAATTTTCGACTTTTATTAGTTGATGATGAACCCGTTAACCGTCAAGTTATACATAATCATCTTTCCGTGAAAAATTATCAGTTGGTTGAAGTCAGTGGTGGAGAACAAGCTTTACAGGCATTTAAAGAGCAAGGTCCGTTTGATTTAGTTTTACTTGATATTATGATGCCCAAAATGTCTGGTTATGAAGTCTGTGAAATTATTCGTAAGACCCATAATATTAATGATTTACCCGTGATATTTTTAACTGCAAAAAATCAAGTGAATGATATGGTTCACAGCTTTACTGTTGGTGCAAATGATTACCTGAGTAAACCTGTATCGAAACAAGAGTTATTAGCACGGGTAGAAACTCAGTTAAAACTATTGGACATCAACCGTAATTTAGAAAAAAAAGTGCTGGAACGTACCCGGCAATTACAAAAGGCGAATTCTCAGTTAGAAAAATTAAGTTTAACCGATCAATTGACCGGACTTAAAAATCGTCGTTTCTTAATCAATAATATTGATAATGATATTGCCTTGATCTTGCGTAAATACCGTAATTGGAATGAAAGTCAAAACAACGATAAGCCACAAGCATCAGATCTTATATTTTTTCTTATAGATCTGGACCATTTTAAGCAGGTCAATGATATTCACGGTCATACCGCGGGCGATGCAGTGTTAATTCAAATTAAAGAAATTCTTGAACAGGTATTTCGAGAAACGGATCACTTGGTCCGTTGGGGGGGCGAAGAGTTTTTGGTTATTGCGCGCTTTACTGAACGCAACAAGGCTCCTGAATTAGCCGAACGGTTAAGGCAAACAGTCGAAAATCATGATTTTGATATTGGAGAAGACAAAGTACTTAAAAAAACCTGTTCTATTGGTTTTGCCTGCTACCCTTTTTCTACACAAGAAACTGAAACATTAACATGGACACAGGTAATAGATGTGGCTGATCATTGTATGTACGCAGCCAAGAAGTTGAGTCGAAATGCCTGGGTGGGGCTTAACAGTAATGGTCGAGGTGATGATTTGTTCGTAAGAGTCATTGAACAGACGCAAACACTTATTGAATCTGACGAACTGGAAATGCTTACGTCTATTTCAGAATATGACCAAGTTGATTGGTAGACAAAATTGTTATTTCAGGTTTAAGTAATTAACTACCGGTGTCTGTTTATGGTTCTGTTGCATCTCGTTTTTTATAACTTCTTTTGACGTGTTGTTAATTGCATTTTCAAATTCGCTTGCTGCGTTATATAGTTCTTCAATTTTTGAATTAATGAATGTTTTATTTTCTCTTTTATGGGTTAATACCTGATTAAGTAACACGACGAAGATTGTAATGAAGGCAGTAATTAAAACTGTAATTAATCCCGCTTTGCTGGACGGAGTAGTAAATATCTCGTTAAACCATGTTACCTCATACATAAGTTAAATTTTATCCTTGAATTTTAAAGTTTGGTATTTTCTTCTTTTTTTAAGCCCAATAAAAAATATAAAAAAGTCTATATGGTACTTTTCTGGTACTAAAATAAAAAGCCCTCTACAACCTATTGATTGTAAAGGGTATTGAGTGGTGGAGCGGGGGGGGGAATCGAACCCCATTCCTAACCTAAATTATTTACCTTATATGCAGCATCATATATTTAAAACGTTAACCGTTCAACAATCTTATTTAGTCTTGTCAGCTCCTGTTTTGATTTTTATATCTGTTTTACTAAGGCTCTGTTCCATAATACTGTTGTCCCTCGATGAATCCCCTATTTTTAAAGGGTTAGGCGATAAATTGGTTTTTTAACGAGAATTAGACACAGAGTCCTAGATATAAGGGTTGAGTTTAATTCCATTTGAAGGGACAACAATTATCTACAACAGAGCCTTTACTAAATAGTAAGCAAGTACATGATTAACTCAATAAAGCGGACACCCAACTTAAATTTAACTGAATAGCCTATAAGTTAATTCATTTAAACTATAAATTTATGCGTTCGAATAAATAACTAGTAATCCATATCTATTTAACCTAATTCTTATGCATTCGCATAAACTTAGATCTACTTTCTGATTTTTAGGCTACTATTTATGTGTTCGCATAAAAAGGTGATTCAAATGATTATTAAAATACAAAACATTAAACAGCTTGGTGCCGTAGCTAAGCACGTAAGAAAAAGCCAATCTCTTGACCAAGAGACTGCGGGGTTGTTATCTGGCAATGGTTTAACTTTTATTAGTCAATTTGAGAATGGAAAAGAAGGCTCTTTCCACTTTCCTGTTGGTCAGATTTCCAGCATCCTGTAACCCTGTAGATCCAGGGTCAATCTTTGAAAT
>JABSOJ010000371.1 GCA_013216005.1 Alteromonadaceae bacterium
TTTACCACAAAGCGGTCTTAATTTATTGTCTAAAATCATCCAATATAATGACTACTTAGATACGAAACCGGACGTTAACATCAATAGGTCTTTGAGCTGTTTTTAGTGTTCATAGACGTTGAGCTACCTTCATCTTAATAGTCAACAAAGCCACCAAAGCTGACATAGAGGATTGAGTCTGCCTTGGCAACTGTTCTGATAAAGTTGATGTTGACTAATTTTAAATTTTTTGCCTTTATAACTGATTAACGAGTTGCTCTACTTTAGCTACAATCGGCCAAGATGAAGACTGATAATTACCTAGCACCACCAATATATAGCCTTTGTCTTGATACATGTTTAAACGGGCAGTCATGCCTAAATGCGCACCATTGTGACCAACAACCTGATTGCCTTTGCTGCCTCTGACAGAAAATCCATATCCCCAATTTGGTGCGTTAAGTTCAGGTTTAGCTGTGAGTGCTTCATTTGAAAGTTGTGTATTTAGGAGCTTACCAGTTTGCATTGCTAACGCAAATTTATGTAAATCTCCAACAGTTGAATAACCGCCACCAGCAGGGCCCCCTTTAACCGATTGATACATTAAGTTTTCAGTTATTTTTCCTGTTTCTACTGAATACCAGTAATTACGAGCTGTGTTTTTTACTGGCACATCTAAGTCAAAACTACCGCTATTTTGCATGTTCGCTTTTTGGTAAACATGTTCATTAATATGGTCAAAGTAACTATTACCTGTGACTTCTTCTATAATTTGGCCAAGTAAAATCATACCCGTATTGCTGTATCGCCATTGAGAACCTGGTTCAAACGTTGTTTCGATAGAACGGTATAAATGCCTGATATCTTTAAGTGAGCGTACTTTATTTTGTACTTCATTAAAGCCATCCATATTACCAATACCTGATGTGTGACTTAGCAAATGAGAGATCCTAATTTTATTGAAATCCCCCTTGCCCAAGAGGTTTCTATCAATAAATTTTGTCAGCGAGTCGTCAAGTGATATTTTCCCAGTTTCAATTAATTGTAAAATGGCAACACTGGTAAACATTTTATTCATTGAGCCAATTTGAAACATGGTATTTAAATTATTTTTAACATCATAACGGCGAGACGCGAGGCCATGTGCAGCTGTAAATAAAACCTTATTGCCTTTTGCTAGTAGTATTGTACCAGAAAAAACCTCATTCTTAGCGAGCTTATCGCTGTATGCTTTAATTTCAGCGGTAAATTGTGACTCAGTTAATGAGGTTTCCACCTCAGCACTTTGAGGGGCTGCATTAAGATACCAACCTGTGATAGATCGCTGTTGTTCGTTATTAAAAAGGATAACCATCTCATGCTGCATATCGGTATTTTTTGAATACACTTTACTGATATGACGTATGCGATTGTTTGAATTATCAAGTTCAGTTGAAATTGGGTCTAACTCTCCGTGGAATATAGCTTGATTCATTGAGTAGCCAACATAGCGGTCTTTACCAGCGCCATCCCAACGGGTCAGAGCATCTGGTGAAAAGTTATTCACAACAAATCCTTCGATCTGTTTTAAATCTTTACTATTTAAAGCCGATACAAATTCATTAGCTAGCTTATTATGATCTAGATTTACCTTTGCAAATGCTTGATTACCCGAACATGACATGAAAATTAGTAGTATTATAAAATATTGCTTCACACTGTATTCCTTTTGAAATTTATTGATTAATATGGCGCTTAACCTTCGAGTCTTTTTAACGTTTTTGAAGGTGTAGAGGCGATGAATTAGCAATTAAGAATTCGTTAAGAAAGGCTTAAGGTAAATATAATCATTAATAACAATGAGATATAAATGACCCCAGAAGTAAATGATCTACCAAATAGATTTTATATCAATGACTTCCTAGTTGATTTAGAGACTGGAGAAGTCATCTTTGATGGTAAAATTCAGGTCATTGAACCTAAAGTGATGACGCTTTTGAAGGTATTAGCATCATCACCTAATCAAGTAATCTCTGCTGAAACACTTTTTGAAATAGTTTGGCCTCGGGCGATTTATAGCCCAAATTCAGTGCGCAGAAACATTTCTTTATTAAGGCAAGCAATAACCGATGATGATAAACAAATTATCAAAACTCATCCCAAACGGGGTTATAGTCTAGAAGCTGACGTTCGAATATTAGAAGAAATAGCTAATAAGCACATAGGAGCAAAACCCTTTAAAGTAATGCTAAAGTCACGTTATTTAGTGGTTTTATCTTGTGTACTTTTTGTATTTATATTTTTATTAAGTTTCCTAAATCAAAAAAGTGCTATCAGTCTTTCGAATTTACAACCTGTTACGTCAAGTAATGAACAAGAGCGTTATATGCGAGTCAGTCCTGATGGGCGGTTTATGGCATACATTCAAAATACTAATCAACCACACAAACGAAAACTTTTGATTAAAGACTTAGTGACTGATTCGCATTGGGTCTTAACAAAAACCTCTAAAGCCTATACATATTTGGCATGGGATACGCACAAGAATGCTTTAATATACTCATTCCAAGACAAGGAGGGCATTTCTTTTGGCCGGATGTTACTTGATAAACAAGCTGAGGTAGTGAGTGAAGAGACACTGTTCACACGTTACGATATCACTTGGAATAGTTTGTTTTTTGTTGATAAACACCAGAATTTATATTATTTGGCAAACCAAAATGGATCAGAGCATAGTCGTAATGTGAGCTTGTATCGACATAGCTTGATAACCGGGAAGTCTGAAACACTATTTAAACCAAATGATATCTTTAAACCTTATAAGATTGCGTTGTCCCCAGATCAAAAAAAATTAGCTTTAATCGGTTTTAATAAACAAGCAATATCAGAGGTAAAGCTGTTTAACCTTGCTAATAAAAAACTTAAATCTATCGCTCAAATCGATCATAACTGGCATTTTTTGACTTGGTTTGAGAATGGAAATTCTTTGATACTCAGTAATGGCAGTGGATTAAAGCAATTAGAATTTACCGGCGAACTAAAGGCGCTTAATTATAAAAGTTACAACTTTTTAGTCTATCCACAAATCGTTAAAGACAAGTTATTCTTTATCGAAGCCAAATCAGATCAAGATATTTTAATCCGCAAGCTCAATTCATTTTCGAAACCTACAAGAATCATCGATTCAAACACAGTAGATAGAGACGCTTCACTTTCACCAGACGAAAAAGTCATTGCCTACATATCAATGAAAAATGGGTTGCCACAGCTTTTTATTAAAGAAATAGAAACTGGGGAAGAGCGTTTGTTGTTTGTCAACACAGAGCAAGAGTTTGCACTAACAAAGCCTGTTTGGGATAAAACAAACAAGCGTATTATCAGTAGCATAAATAATAAACCTTTTATTATTCACCTTGAAGGAAATCTGTTTTCAATTGAATGGCTAGAGGTAATACTTGGTGTACCTCTAGCTTGGTATACCCATACTGACGCTATTTTGTTTGTAGATAAAAACACTCACACTGATGAACTCGTTAGGCTAACACTAAAAGGTGCACAGATAATGCCTTTAAACGCACAACTTCAGCACAAAATGTTTTTTTTAGATAATAATGACAGGCTTTTATTTTTTATTAACGGGCAAGTGACAGCTCATCAATCAAATAAAATTTTGTTGGAAGCCCCACGCAAGATATCATTCGTTTATCCCTCTTCAAAAGGCTTTTATTATCTCTATGAAAAAGATAGTAAGCCTCGAATACAGTTTTATGACTACCAGCAGGGTGTTCAATACCTAAGCAGTGAACTTGACGTATTTTGCGAACAGTATTGTGAGCAGATAACAGCAATTTTTGGCAATGTGATTTTACTAAATGAGAAAAGAAACTCAGCTGACATTTTGAAGCTTCAGGTAAGTAGTATTTAAGTAATGCCTTCTATAGGCTCACTGTGGCCTTTAGTTATTAAAGCGCCAATGTCGGCTTAGAGCATAAAGCTGTCTGACAAGCGAGCATAAAACCTCGGTAATATTACCCAAAACATTATCATGGGTTCACAAAAACTTAATGACCGCTTATGGCTATCAGTTGACCTAAAGAACAACCAGTAGCTAAGGTCAGCAAAGCGAACTTTGCTGACCTTAGTGC
>JABSOJ010000372.1 GCA_013216005.1 Alteromonadaceae bacterium
CGTATTTGCCAGACAAAATTAATTCCCCTATGGGAAAGTTGATTATTTCTGCAGTATTTGACATACTTAACCTCGTTGTGAATTAACCGCATATCAAATCTTTCCACGGATTTATGCGGTTTTTTTATACCTGTAAGGTTTAGGGGATTATTCCTCTTTTCCTTACACCTTTCTCACTCCATGCTTTATCGTTTAACAAAGCGCCAAACATAATGTGAACCGCGTGTAACGGTTTAACATCTTTGATGTGATTTTATCTGTTCATGTCCGACCTAGCTGCCTGTTCGCTTTAATTGCTAACTAAAATATCCGCTGTTATTGCATGAAAACTCGCCCTTTTTATTTAAATAAACATATTTAAAACACCTTTTATCCATTGATTAACAAACCTTTAACTATCTAACATTAGGCTACATCTCTCATTGCAACTTCTATCATTTTATATTTGTCTGAACTGACCACTTTGCCATTTTTAAATCGACTTAAGGTCGTGCGCTCAATGCCTGTGCGTCTACCAAGGCTTACAAGCCCACCATAAGGTAACTGAATAATTCTTTGCCTTAAATCATCAACTTCCGCATTAGCTTCTGCTTTAATGCGTGACTTATGTTCCATATCTGCTACCATCAAACCAACCTGCTACAATTTACATTGACTCATATCTGACTCAATTTAGTATAAAAGGAGCGCATGTGCAAGTATGAATGATTGGATTAATACGCTTATTTCAGCTTTACCTAAAAAAATATCTGCCGAGATACTGCCTAACGTTGTTGATGACATTCCAAAAGTAGTTTTAAAGTTAAATGTTGAACAGCTCATGAAAACGCATAGCATCAAAAATGCCGTGGCGTTAAGTAAGTGCATCCTAGAAAAAAATTTATCACTAAGTAAGGCGCAATGTCAGCGCGTAATAACGGGAGCAACCGACGGTTCAGGTGCCACATTGATTAAACTTGCAGCTGGCTTATCTTTGTGTGCGGAAGATTTTTTTTATTTGTATAGTCCACAGGGATTTGATTCAGCAGGGAACCCTATAGCAAAGTATTATGATATTGATCACGAAATACTAATTGATTGTAGTCAGGATGCGTATAGCACATTAGCAGATCAATCAGGAAGTTTTGACATTACACAGTTTGTTAAAATAGCCGTTAGTGGTTACAGAACAATAGCCAGACGCAAAAAAGATAATATGTGATATATTTTTATCTTGTTGATTTTTAATTAAGTTTGATCCCATATATTTGCCAATTAACTTGTGCGTTACACCCGCAGCGAAAATATTTACTAAGCTATACTTATTTGACCGCATTTATAACACAATCATGCAATTAACCCTGTCTTTGTAATATGATACGAGTTGGTATCAATTCAGAGTCAAAAACTTTACCAACATATTTTGTATTTCCTCTATTGAGAACATGCCAAGGCCATTATCAATAAATAACAAACACTTGTCAGTTTCCAGTTAATTAAAACTTATTTGCCCTCCTCTATAATTTTGGCTCTGTTCCATAACATTGTTGTTACCACGGTAATTTATTGATTTACATGTTTTAAGTCCATTTTGAAAAAATGACTTAAAGAACACTGGAAAGCATGTAATAAAGGTCTGTAGCAAAAATCAAAATAAGGGACAACAACAATATGGAACAGAGCCATAATTTTATGGCTCTGTTCCATAATACTGTTGTCCCTCGATGAATCCCCTATTTTTAAAGGGTTAGGCGATAAATTGGTTTTTTAACGAGAATTAGTCACAGAGTCCTAGATATAAGGGTTGAGTTTAATTCCATTTGAAGGGACAACAATTATCTACAACAGAGCCAATTTTATACATTTTAGTAGATATTAGGTTGTGCTTTTCAATTTGACTACTTGTTTGCTGATTAAGCTAAATTAACTAAACGCCCTTGTGTCATACCCTTCTATCGCTTTTCTTGCTTTTAAAGCTTTTTTACCACGATTACTTTCAGGTTATTTGCGACATAAAGCTTGCCAGCCAATTAAATATTCAAATTAGGATAACGTCAGTGTCTAATACTAAGATGACGTTAAACTTAACAATATCAACAGTGATCTATTTTATATGGTAACGTCTGTAATAAGTTCAGTTAAATATGGATTACCCTGTACTTCATTAAGTAATATTCTTCTTTCTATCAAAAGTTCAAACAAAGCCAACGAACGTTCTTCTCTGTTTTTAATGTCATCTAACTTATCAAAACTAATAAACCAATCAAAAACTTTTTTAATAAATAGTTCTTGTTTTATTCTTGGTTCAATTATAACTTTCTTATACGCGATGAACGCGAGCGTAAAAAGAATTAGTATAACCAACAAGCTTACGTACTCCATCATGCTCCCCATATTTTAAAAAAAACCAATTACCATAAATTGCAAACAAAGAAAGAATGTTCAATGCCTGTGCAATTATTTTGTATGCGTGATATTTAACGCTTTGATCGAAAATATTTATCGAAAAGAGCTCTACAGATAAAAAATTAGTCCTAATAATAACCCAATCTATATGCGCCATCCCATGAAACCCTATTTGAAAAATAAATATGAAACATAAGCCCTCAGCAAGTTTTGTTCTATATAAACAATTAAATAATACCAACAGAACAACTGTAATTATTTTAAAAAAACCAACCAAAGCCCCAAACAGCTCCCAATATCTCCAAGAATTTTCGATACCAAAAACATATGGTGAAATATAATGACCGATAGTTGCCCAGCAAATTACAGTGAAAATAATTAACCTATCTCTTGGAATGGTCAAGCTAAGTGCAAGCCCTATAATACTCAGGCAAATTAACCAATTTTCTATAACATAGCCTGACAATACTCCAATGCTTAGTTCCATTTATGTAAACCTTTTGACCTAAGGAAAACAAGGTCCTGGAGGTCTTTCACCGTTACCATCACCAGCTGTTTGAATTGTAATTGCAGAATAATTTTTTTCAGCCTTAATACCTTTATTTAATAACAATAAAGCTTCTTCAGAAAGCGAAACCATATCACTTCCACTACCATTTTTAAGTATTTGTGTTTCCACAAGCCTTTCTTCTTTAATTGTTGTTTTAATATTTATTGAATTTGTACCAGCAGTTCCCATTCTTGTATTTATATTCATACTTACATCAGTAATATTCATCACTATATTCCTCAAAATTATTTTATGCATTCTTATTAATTTGACACTTAAAATATATCTTCAATATAAATTAACAAGTTCTCCACAAGTATCGAATCACATAATATTGGAAATCACAAAACTCTCAAATGACGTATACAATCTAAATCACATCATATACGAACCATATAATTGTTGCATATATGAGCCATTTAGTCTATATTTAATCTTATAAGGCGTTTTTTGACACCTTGCATCTCTATATTGGGTAACTATAAATTTTTAAACAATGAAATTAACCATGAGCCAAATACAAAACAAAATAGCAATCTACATAAACATAGAAGACCACATTTCGGAATATGGCAAGGCAATAAAGGAATTAATTATAATTGGCATTTCTCAGTTATCAAGTAACGAGATTGAACTATATAAATCAATCATCAAAACACTTAAAACAAAGCCTGATTTATTCAAATAGATGTTGCTGGTGATTTAACGACAATTAAATAAATGCGTTTATTAATTATAGAAACAATAAAAGAATTAATTATGGAAATTAATAAGCTAAGTCATTGAACAAAATAAATTAACGGTGAGTTTAGCTTTGAACCGATAGGGTTAACCCTGTATTTTCAAACACAACGGAGAGCAAAATATGATAAATACAAATTCAACATTAGTTGAAAACATCAAATCAAAAGCAGATACGAAAAGGAATAATATTTTCTGGCACAATAAAGATGTTTTCTTAGCCGTCAACAACGAACATAGATGGTTTAATTCTAATGCTAACTTTAATATTTCCGTTAATCCAAAAAATAAAGAAATCATTTCAAATTTAACCAAACCAACCAAGGCGGCTTTTGAATTCTCTGGCAAAAGCCGCCCCCTAACGGGAGTGTAATTATGTTAGTAGAAATTAATAATGTTCGCTTTGATGATGAACACCCAAAAT
>JABSOJ010000373.1 GCA_013216005.1 Alteromonadaceae bacterium
TTTTTCATGTTTTCAATAGATATATTTCATCTAACTTATTATATTTAATTCGTTTTTTCCTTAACTAAGTGCCATTCAACTCTGGCTCTTTTGGCATGGTATTGAAGATCAAACTTCTTTTGTCACCGCACAAGCCCTTAAATTTTTACTTGTTTCCATGCAGCGCAGTAATGAAGTCCGCAATATGCGTTATGACGCAATAAAAGACAGTGAAGATATTTGGCAAATGGAATCACACGATACCAAAAACCGTACTATGCACCGCGTACCGCTCAACAGGCTTGCTCATAAGATATTAGCAGAGGTCGAACCTTATACCCTGCCTGCCCCTATGTTTTTGCGGCAACAAGGGCATTGCAGCCCCCTATTGAAGCAAAAACCGATCTCATTCCCTTAGGCGACACCGCACTTTGCCAAACCATTCGCAAAAATCGCGAAACTTTGGGTATTGAAAATTTTCGCCCACATGATTTACGACGCTCTGGCGCTACGTGGATAACAGCTGTTGGCTTACCTAAAATATACGCACGCCTAATGTTAAACCATAGTGACGGTGATAAGGACGTAACGGGGGAAGTGTATGTGCAATATTCCTATGACTTTGAAAAGCGCCGTGCAACGGATGTCTGGGCATTTGTACTTGAGCAAATAATTACTTGCGAAAGTATTGAGGACATACCCAACCTAGCCGAAATGCGCGAACGTGTTCAAGGATCTGGGTTATTATGATCATCCATATAATACACTCATTAAAAAAGTAGATGTACACTTTGAACAGCATTTGCAAGTGTTAAAGGATAAATAAAATGACCAGATCATTCGATGATATTATGGTGGGATTACCTGCAAAGCGTAAAAAAATTATTGAACAGCGCGGCGCTGGTGCATCATTAGAGCGAAAGCAAAAATGGCTCAATGGAATTGCGTTTACGATGGGTTTAGGTGCTCAAAACTGCTCAGTTTTAAGCATTCAAGCGTGCTGTTAAATGCTCAAGAATATCTCTTGACTCATGAATGACAGCAATAATGATGGGTTTTTGATTTTCTTCTGCAAGATAAAAAATGAAATGACCGCCGGATTTAGTTACATACACATCGGGCATTTTTTGTGAAAAATGGCGTTTAATTATCTCGTTTTTACCAATGGTAATAAACCGCTTTTTTAGTGAACTACGGTACTTTTCAAGTTGCTTTATCCCCCAATTATCCAAGGTATAACGTGCAATATCTCGCAAATCCTGCTCAGCATCTTCGGTGAGGTGATATAAAGACATTTGAGCCTATCTTATTTGTTGTATTTCTTCATCAAAAATATCATCAACGGATTTTTCTGAAATATTTCCTTGCTTTGCAGCTGCCAATCGCGGCGCTAAAACTCGCTCAAGAGCCTCTAAGGCCTTGGTTTCTTCTGCATTAGGCAAAGCCCGTTCCAAGACATAACCCTTGAGGCTTTTTCCTTGTAATGTTGCAGCCACTTTAAGGTGTTGGTGCTGCTCTGGTGTGACATCAATAGATAAGCGCATAATCTCATCTCCTTTCATTAAAATACCCTACTTCCAGAATACACTTAAAAACCACATTTTGTCAATTAACACAAATGTTGTTTTGTTGGCGACACGGGAATATTAAGCATTTCCTAATGAGCATTAAGTATCCCTTAATCCTAAACCTGTACAATTATTGACAGAAAGAGGGTTGATGTGGGAATGGACGAGGAATTTAGGGCGATTACGGCGGCAGCTGAGAAAAAGTTGCAGGTGGAGGATCATAATGCACTGAATGATGCTATATCAGGGCATAAGTTAGATACACCGCGCCATTCGGCGTTAAAGATCAAGCATAAGCAAGAAGAAAAACTCAAGAAAGATAGGGGAAAAGCATGGGCACTTGCGGCTAAAATAAGCGCAAAATACACCAAACTTTATAATGCTGTGATGCGTGATTTAGACGAGGCCATGCCTATAATTTATAACGCTCTTGGAGAGGCTAACAAGAAGCTTGATGAGCTTAAGAACAGAGCTAAAACCCTGTCTGATGGCACAAGGATCTATAAAAACAACAAGGATGAGGTTGTTTCAGAAGATGGCTTGATACTCAGTGCTGCTGATATGTCCAACATCATTTGGCGTGGGGATGAGCCTACATGGGAAGAATTCCAAGAAACAAAAAATCGCCATGATCAGTTGGAGCTTGGTTTTTATCGTTTAGGTGAAATTCGCGAAATCATGGAAGATGATAGTTTTAAGAAAACGCCTGAAATGATGGAAGGGTTTCAAGGCGAGGTGGACAGTATTGTAAATATTGCAAATTCAACACCTACTCATAAAATCGAGTCAAAATACGAAGAGTCTGAATATACCAATCAAAACAATTATAAGCCTACATTCGATATTTAGGGCTTCTTGTGATTCCTTACATATGCGCCACAAGCATCTTCTGTTAATACTATTAATATAACACTTGGCATTCTATCAGGGTTTCGTTTTAAGAAATGCTCAATCATACCATTTTTAGCTGATGTGTCCGTTGCGTACCAATTGAATACACAAGCCCCTATTTTTTCATCATAAAGATTAGCAACAATGCCAAGTGTATCAAGAGCGCTGCGTAACCAATGTTTTTTCTGGTCATTCGTTAGCTGTGAAAATTGTTTATTAGTAAATCCCTCCGCCTTTACAGGCATATTTAACCCGATAAAAATCAATGCAATACAAAAAACTGCGTGTAAAGTCTTTAACTTATATTTATAAGTTGGGTATGCTAGAATTCATTACACAATCCAAGGACGGCGACGGTAAAAACAAAGAAAGGACATAAAGATAACCTGCTGATAGATAGAGGAGAATCCTATTATGCCAAGTTTTAAATAAAAGATGGTATGGATAGAATTCGAACCTGAATCGGCAAATATTTTCAAATGCTTAAAGGGACATCACGCAATTTCAATCACCCCAAAAAAGGGGCATGTATCAAGGTCGACCCCATCCGTGATCTTGAAGCTATTGCTGTGATCAAACGCCAGCTTGAAGCCGAGCCGCGCAATTTGTGCTTGTTCACGCTTGGCATTAATACGGCCTATCGCGCCAGTGAACTACTCTCAATCACCGTGGGGCAAATTAGTGCTTTAAACGTAGGCGACAGGCTGGAAATCAAACAGCGCAAAACCCAGAAATACCGTGCGGTGACGTTGAACCATAACAGCGATGAAGCCATCAAAAACTGGCTGCAATATTACCCTTATAGCGTGACATCTACAATGCCGCTTTTCCTGTCTCAAAAAAGGCGTGAGGCGCTATCGGTTGAAGCGGTAATAATCTGGTCAAAAAATGGTGCCGAGATGCGGGGGTGACCGGCAATTACGGCTCCCACTCGTTGCGAAAAACATGGGGTTACCACCAACGCATTCAAAGCGGAACGTCTGTGGCACTGCTCATGGAAGCCTTTGGTCACCTCTCAGAAGCTCAAACGCTTGCGTATTTGTGCATCCAAAACACCGAAATTCAGGATTTGTATATGGGGCTGGAATTGTGACTGGAAGGGCTTTAAATTTTTTGTCTTCGGCCTTTGTTACTTCTTAGGTTATTCTTGCGCAAGTAATTCCTATTGCGCCTTAACGCTGCCCCAGAGTTAAATGCCGCCATCTCCGGCGGAGATTTTTCAGAGCAAAAAAAGACCGCTATAACTTAGAATTCGCGGCCTTGTAAATTTTAAAAAAATATTAACTCAAACCAACCCCATTTCAGCCATCGAAGTTACTTGAGTCCCAATGATAAAATGGTAGAGGATACGAATATCAATCAATTCCAACTCTTTTTTAAACGCTTGGTGATGTCAATATCTGCCCTTGACGGCTCTTTGATACCGCTGGGGTGGTTATGGGCGAAGATGACGGCGGCGGCATTGTGGGCTAATCCAGCCTTGACCACTTCACGCGGATAAATGGCGGCGGCGTTAATACTGCCCGTGAATAAAGTTTGCGCCTTTATAACCTACATTCCGCACATTTAAGGTGTTGATTTAAATGGACTTTAAAAGTCATAAAATGTAGCTATGTATTTGTGTGTTTTATAATTAATTGATAAATATAAGTTTATTTAAAA
>JABSOJ010000374.1 GCA_013216005.1 Alteromonadaceae bacterium
CTATCTGGTGGCTGAGACCAACCTTGCCAGAGTGAGATTTCCACTCACTAGAATTAACGACCTGGCTCGGCCGCACAGCCCATATCAACCATAGTTTATTGGCAAACTAAAGTAGCTTCTTTTGCTGAATCGGACACAATAGATACCTGAGATAAACTTAATTCCAGTCGCCCTGCTGTTAATAAAGAAAAAGGTGTAAAAATTTTCCCCGCATCCACGCCTTTATTAAGGAAGCAGGCTAAATCAAACTTTATATTTTGCCATTCACCTAATGGTAATTTCTTAAGGATCGTACTGATATCTATGGCATAAGCGCATTCTTTAGAACAATTCATTCCCAGAAATACGGGTGCATCAATGACAGTCTCAACTTTTATTTCTAACGACAATGAACTGTCTGCTTCAAAATAGGCTCGCAAGTCTTCAGGAAATGGACTATTAAATTCCACCTTCCCGCTTCCTTGCCCATTCCAGATAATTTTACGCGCATCTTCCTGAACTAATTTATCGATAGTGCGAATGTGAACTACATTATTGCTTAACACACTGGAGGTCATCTCCTGACGCCCCTCTTTGTCACTGATAAATAAATGCCATGATGAAAATACCCTCCCCTTAAATATATCTTCGGTTTTTAATTCATTGTTAGCTACAGCAGTAACCTCAGATAAATCATCAGCCAGGAAGTTTGAATCGGTATAAGTTAGTCCAAAACCATAAGGTAATAATGGCTTATAATTTTGATCAAAACGGTTAACGTTTGCCTGTTCAGGTGTGGCAGGCCACGAAAATGATAACTTACCGACAAAATCATGGTTTATCTCACCGTTTACTTTACGTAACAAAACATCGGCAACCCCCGCTCCTTCAGAGCCAGGCAACCATGCAGCAACAAAAGCATCTGAAGCGTTTAACTCAGGATTAACCCAAAGTGGTCTGCCACTGATAAAAACAGAGACCACAGCAATTCCCTGTGCTTTTAACTGCTTAATTAATGCCAAATCTTTTTTTACGCCACGCTGATATTCCAGGTTATCAAGATCACCATTACCTTCTGCATAAGGTTCTTCACCAAATACAACAACGGCAACATCTGGCTTGTTTTTATAAGAGCCATCAACACTTAGCTCAATTGAACCATGACCTTGAGCAAACTTTTCTTTAAAACCGTCAAAAATAGACATTCCGCCGGGAAAATCATTATTGTTGTTCCCTGTTCCTTGCCAGGTAATAGTCCAGCCACCCGACTGTTTACCTATGTTGTTGGCCGCATCACCGGTAAGTAATATTTTTTGATTAAGACTCAATGGCAAAATATTATTTTTGTTTTTTAACAAAACTAAAGACTCGCGTACTGCCTGGCGAGCTACAGCTCGATGCTCTGCAGAGCCAATAAGTTCTTTTTTCCCTGACAATAAACGATTGGCCGGACTGGGTTTATCAAATAACCCGGCACGAATTTTTACCCGTAAAATCCGGCTGACCGCATCATTAATACGCTCCATGCTAATTTCGCCGCTTTTAACTTGAATTAATGTATTTTCAAAAAGGGGCTTCCAGACATTAGTTGGCACCATGAAAATATCCAGGCCTGCATTTACTGCCTGAGGACAGCTTTCATTGGTGCAACCTTTAATCTGTCCGTGGCCATTCCAGTCACCAACAACAAATCCGTCAAAACCCATACGATCTTTAAGTACATCAGTTAACAAATATTTATTGCCATGACTTTTAACGCCATGCCAACTATTAAATGATGCCATTACTGATTGCGCCCCTGCGGTTAAACCACCAACATAACCCTGAGCATGAATCTCAAACAACGCTTTTTCACTGGCAATATTATTACCCTGATCATCGCCTTTTTCAGTACCACCATCGCCAATAAAATGTTTGACCGTACTAATAACCTTTTTAGCTCCCAAAAAGTCTTTATCCGCGCTACCTTGCAAGCCTTTTACAATGGCTGCCGCATAACTACGGACTATTTCGGGATCTTCTGAGTAACTTTCATAGGTCCTTCCCCATCTGTCATCCCGTACAACCGCAACAGTAGGCGCAAATACCCAATCAATCCCCGTAACCATCACTTCCCGGGCAGTAATAGCGGCAATTTTTTCAATCAACTGAGGATTCTTAGTTGCACCTAACCCTATATTATGAGGAAACAACGTTGCTCCAATCACGTTATTATGACCATGAACCGCATCAGTTCCCCACATGGCTGGGATAGTAGAGCCGTCAAGAGAATCATCAATTGATGCCTGATACATGTCTTCAGCAAGTCTTATCCAATCATCTGGCGTAGCATGTTTATTATCGTCAGGAAAGGCACCACCACCATTAAGATATGAACCAAAACCATACTTTCGCATATCTTCTACTGTGATATCTCTAATTTCAGGCTGGATCATTTGGGCTACTTTCTGCTCTGGAGTCATTTTTGATAATAACTCAGCAACTTTTTTCTCGATATTACTATCGGTTTTAACCGCAATATCTAATTTTGGCCAAATAGTTGAAGTATTCGTCAGCGCGACTTGCTCAAGCTTATCAGTAACAGAGTCTTCACTATTTCGATTGTCTGATTGTTGTTGACAAGCCATCAAGGTCATTGTCAAAAAAGCCGATGATAAACATGCCGCAACTGAGCGAGAAGTAGATAATTTAGCGTACATAATATTCCTTAAACTTTAGCCAAAGACTTGATTGATACATGTTTATGACCTGAAAAACCGTAATAAGCGATAAATGCATAACAAAAAATCGGCAATAAAAATGAGCTTTGTAATCCAATTGCATCAGCTAAAAACCCCTGCAACACTGGGACAATTGCACCGCCAACAATAGCTAAACATAAAATACCTGAGCCTTGACTCGTATGTTGCCCTAAACCGTGTATTGCCAAACTGAAAATGGTTGGAAACATAATTGAGTTACATAAACCAACTAATAAAATAGCGACCATCGCTAATTGACCAGAAGTAAAAATAGCAACTAAAATTAATACAACAGCAGCGAAAGAGTTAAAAATTAAGGCCTTTCCTGCCTGAATTTTTTGCATAACCGCAGCACCAATAAAACGCCCAACCATTGCACCGCCCCAGTAATAAGCTATATATTTCGCTGCTTGCAGTTCTTCAAGCCCTGCTATTTTCGGATCATTAAAGAAGCTCACTAAAAAACTACCAATAGAAACTTCAGCACCAACATAAACAAAAATCCCAATAGCGCCTAATACAAGATGACGATAATGCCATGCGCTACCATTTATTACTGCCTTTTCAGTTTTAACTTCTTCTTGTTCAACATGAGGTAATTTTATATAGGCAAAAATAGCCGCTAATACTAATAACATAGTGGCAAGTAACAAATAGGGCAATTGCACCGCTTCAGCCTGCTGAGCCACAGACATAGTTTCAGCCACATGATCTAAAATTAAATATGCGCCAAAAAATGGGGCAATAGTTGTTCCCAAAGCATTAAATGCTTGGGTCATGGTTAAACGAGACGATGCAGTTTCTGCCTTACCTAAAATACTTACGTAAGGATTTGCAGATACTTGCAATAACGTAATACCACTAGCCAGAATAAACAAAGCTCCTAAAAACAATGGATAACTTTGCATACTTGCCGCTGGATAAAAACTAAGACAGCCTAATGCCGCAATCACTAATCCCAGAACAATACCTTTTTTAAAGCCTAGCTTTTTGACAATATTACCGGCAGGTAAAGACACCAAAAAGTACGCACCAAAGAAACAGAACTGAATAAGCATTGCTTGACTATAACTAAGATCAAAAACGCCTTTTAAGTGCGGTATAAGAATATCGTTGAGACAAGTAATAAATCCCCACATAAAAAATAAAGAAGTTAACGACGTTAATGCAAAAGTGTAATTGGCAGATTCATTATTTTCCGCCGACTTCATCATGCCTACTGTTGGTATTGGACTTGCCATATATTTCACCTATTAAAAGAGTCTTCATTTACAAATAAATTGGATGTTTTAAATCTATCTGTCGTTCCGCACTTGTTTTTTACATTATATTGAGCAAAAAATACTCTAACAACACTGGTTTATGAACTTTATC
>JABSOJ010000375.1 GCA_013216005.1 Alteromonadaceae bacterium
CATTATATTTTCCTGTATTTTTATATTTCTATTTCGTTTTGATGGAGCGATAGAACTAGGCTCTACATCAAGTTAACAACGAGTTTATTATTCAACAATCGCCAGAATATCTGATTCAGACAAAATCAATACTTCATCACCATCGATTTTTTCTGTTTTAACGCCGTAACCTTCACTAAAGATAACTTTGTCGCCTACTTTAACGTCTAATGCGCGAACTTCACCGTTTTCTAAAATGCGACCGTTGCCAACAGCAATAACTTCACCACGTGTAGATTTTTCTGCAGCGCTACCGGTTAAAACGATACCACCAGCAGACTTTGATTCAACTTCTGCACGTTTAATAATTACGCGATCGTGTAATGGACGTATGCTCATTTTATTTTCTCCAGAGAGTTATGTGTATAAATTATTTTTACTTAATTCAATTTCTTGATTCATTTCTTGATTCAAATATGGGGATAAAAAACCACTTCACAAGCATTAAAAGCAAACTACTTATAAATGGCTCTGTTCCATAACTTTGTTGTCCCTTTTTTTTATTTTTGCTAAAGGCTTATATAACAAGCTCTCCAGCGATTTTTTAGTCGATTTTTCAAAAGACATTAAAAATTTGTAAATCAATGAATTACCGTAGTAACAACAGAGTGAAGGAACAGAGCTTTATAAATGGACTTAATCTTTACGTTCAAATTCACCTTCAATCGTCTCTCCTTGCTCAGAAGAAGTTGTTCGAACAGGTGTTTTTTGTTGATTTATTGACGTTTCATTAACCGAGCGTTCGGTTGAAGATGATGATGATGCTTGAAAACCAAAAGGAGATTGAGACATTTGATTAACAACAAAATGTTGTTTCACAGTTTTAATTAACGACTGGCGTACCGCTGGCACTAATAAAGATAAACCAAAAGCATCGGTAACAAAACCAGGTGTTAATAACAACACACCCGCCACAAGTAACATAATTCCGGCAATAATCTCATTTGATGGCATTTCTCCGTGTGCCATTTTTGTTTGTACTGAATTAAGTGTGGCAAGCCCTTGTTGACGAACATTTTTTGCACCTAACCAAGCAGTAAAAATAACAATACCAATGGTAGGCCAAGCACCTAACCATGCGCCAACGTGCATTAACACCGTAATTTCAATGATAGGCACAATAACAAAAAGCAAAAATAAAATACGGAACATTCGTTTTCCTTCAATTGTAAAGAAATCAATTTAAATAAATCACTTAAAGCAAATAATTTAAGATGAAAAATTATATTTTGCCACTAATGAAACATATATTGGTCTTTTCAGGTCTTTTTCAAGCGAGTGGTAAAAAAACAGTAGATTTACTAAATCAAATAATATTTACTGAATTAGGGTACTATTATTCTACATTATGCTGATTTTGTAGAGGCATTATCAAACAGGTTAATTAACCCTGTTGATATAAAGCATACGATATATCAAATAGTATTGTGTACTTGCCCTAATGTGGCTATTGCAGAAACAATTGCAAGTCAATTAATTACTGAAAAAAATTGCGGCGTGCGTCAATATCGTCCCTCAAATTATTTCTGTTTATAGTTGGCAAGAGAAAATGGAATGTGAAACGGAAGTACTGCTAATCATTAAAACAACAGCATGTAAATTTAAGCTGATTGTAACGAGTATTAAGCAGTTTCATCCGTATGAAACACCAGAGATTATCGCAGTGAACATCCAGCAAGGCGATAAAGGATTTTTAAACTGGATATCGGCATCTATTAAGTAGTTTTCATGAAACAAGTTTTACGCTTTAAATATATCAGGTCATTAGCCTCTGGGTTATCAGCTTCCCTGCGCAACTTCAAAAAAACCAGCATAAGACTAATCGCATTAATGCTTATTAGTTTAACACTGTTTCCGCTTTACAGCAGCGCCCAACAATCTATTTTTGATACATCTTCTTCTTCATTATTCAGCAATGACCATGAATTTTTAAATGTTGAAGAGGCTTTTGAATTTAATTTCAATCAGGAAAATAACAAGCTCACTATTCGGTTTAACATTGCAGAAGGTTATTACCTTTACCGCCATCAATTTAGATTTAACGCAGAAAACGCAACCTTATCCCCGATAGATTTACCACAAGGTGAAGCTCATGAAGATGAATTTTTTGGCATTCAACAAATTTATACAGGTGAATTGAGCTTTGATATTTTTATAGAACAAGCAAATGATATCAGCAACGTCACCATTCGTTATCAAGGTTGTGCCAAAAAAGGCTTATGTTATCCACCAACAACTAACACCGTAGTGCTGGATACAGTTACTGCTGATAGCCCACAACAGGCAATATTATCCGCCTTGAAAACGGCTGAGTCACCAATAAAAAATGCTCAAATTCAAACAGTGCCAGTTAAAAAAATCGCCCACGTCAGCGAACAAAACCAACTAGCAAGCATGTTGCAACAAGATAGTTTATGGTTAACCTTAGTTGCTTTTTTTGTTGGCGGTTTATTACTTTCCTTCACTCCTTGTGTATTTCCGATGTACCCAATCCTAACCGGAATAATTGTTGGTCAGGCGAAGAATTCAAGCACACCTTTAACGACTAAAAAAGCGTTCACATTATCATTTTTCTACGTGCAGGGAATGGCGGTAACTTATACCATTTTAGGCGTTGTAGTTGCGCTTGCCGGAGCACAATTTCAGGCGATGTTCCAACACCCGGCCGTACTTATTGTCTTGAGCATTTTGTTTGTTGTTCTGGCCCTATCTATGTTCGGTGTTTTCAATTTAGCATTACCCAGAAGCTGGCAGAATAAATTATATAACATCAGTAACAAACAAAAAGGTGGTTCTGTTACTGGTGTTGTAATGATGGGCGTTATTTCAGGTTTAGTTGCCTCCCCTTGTACTACCGCGCCTTTGACCGGGGCTTTACTTTATATTTCACAATCAGGCGATGTGTTACTTGGTGCTTCTGCATTATATGCCTTAAGTTTAGGTATGGGCTTACCCTTGCTGATTCTAGGTAGCTCTGGCGGTAAAATACTACCTAAAGCTGGAAACTGGATGACAATAATTAAGAATGTTTTTGGTTTCCTATTACTTGCTGTGCCTATTTTATTACTGGATCGTATTATTCCGGCAGTCGCTACGCAAATATTAACGGCAATACTAATTTTAGCTACCGCTGGTTATTTTTATGTAGCAAATCATAATAGCGCCAAAAATGCTTCAACGGACAACCCAATGAGCTTTTGGTACGGTATTCGTTCTGTTTTAATTTTCATGATGATGTTCACTGGCACAATACTTATTTATCAAACAATAAACCCAACTCAGCCATCTAACTCAATTACCGAACAAAGTGCGGATCCCTTTATTCATGTATCGAGTATTGCCGAATTAGAAGAAACGATCAGTAATGCTAATATGCAAGGTAAAACCGTCATGGTTGATTTGTATGCCGACTGGTGTATTGCTTGTAAAGAATTTGAACATTACACTTTTAATACCCCACAAGTTCAACAAGCATTGGCGAATACCGTTCTGGTACAAGTTGATTTAACTGATTACAGCCACCCGCTTTGGAAACATTATAAAGTGACAGGTTTACCCTCTATTTTATTTTTTAATCTGCAAGGTCAGGAACTAAACAAGAACAGAGTAACCGGGTTCTTAAATGCTGATAAGTTTGCTGCTCATGTCAGGGCAATATTTTAAACAATACCAATTGTACTGGCTATGTACCGGTTAAGTATTGCTGTTAAAATTTAAAAACCGAGCAGATCACATCATGTAGATTTATTCGAGTAACCCGTAGAACGTGGATTTATCCACGCATCTCTTTAAGGCGCACATAAATGTGCGATCTACGGGTACATAACCAATTGTATTGAGTAAGTTAACATAATTAAGTGTGGGTAAATTTTCAAGAGCAACACGCAGCTATTAGAAATTTAAACAGCTTAAATTAGTGAGTTATTTAATCCAATTGGTATTAGTTACGAACTTCATTAACCTATTAATTTTTGGCTCTGTTGTAGATAATTGTTGTCCCTTCAAATGGAATTAAACTCAACCCTTATATCTAGGACTCTGTGA
>JABSOJ010000376.1 GCA_013216005.1 Alteromonadaceae bacterium
TATAATAATAGCTTTTTAAATCGTCAGCTTACGAGAACTTAGGGAAAAGCCTTGTCAAATTTAACTAATAAAAAAATAGTTCCTGTTCTTGCGGGCGGTGGTACTCGCCTACCAGCTCATGTCGGTATTTTGAAAGCACTTGAAGAATTTGACATAAATTTCGACGATATAGTCGGAGTATCAGGTGGCAGCATAGTCAGCAGCATGTACGCTGCAGGCATGACTATTCCTGAAATGAAACATATCGCATTAAACACTAACTATCATCAATTCAGAGAGTTTTCACTTTTTAGATTAATCAGAAATGGCGGCCTCAGTTCAGGTGATTTATTTGAAAATTGGATTGATAAGATACTTGAAGGTAAAACGTTCTCTCAAATAGACAAAAATTTACATATTGTCGCTACCGATGTAAAAAATGGCACTCCTGTCATTTTCGATAAACAACGTACACCAAATGTTAAAATTTCGCTAGCTGTCAGGTTTTCAATGTCAATCCCCTTAGTATTTAGCTTTAAAACCTTTGGTGATCATTTAATGATCGATGGCAGCATATTATCCGAGGAAGCATTACATCGAGACTGGGCTCAGGATGGTACCCCCGTATTATGCTTTAGACTACGGGGAGAGCATCAATATAAAGACATTAAAACCAATCGCTTTTTTCCTATTTTTAATTATGTCACCTTATTGATCAGAACCTTCATGACCACAATTTCACGGGAATATGTCAATGATGCTTTTTGGCACAACACCATAATAGTAAACACCGGCACTAGTTCCGCTGTCGATTTCACAATGGATATGGAAGGTAAAGAGGAGTTATTTCAAACTGGATATATAACCGCTAAAGAGATGATGCCGATAAAAATGAAAATAAATAATTAAAAAAATCTTATGTTGTAATTTCACCTTAATACAGGTCAAAATAGTGTAAGATCAATATTTTGGTAAAATCATACGGACACTCAATGCCTATCAAGTTCCATGAGTTAATTACACAAAGTGCACAAAAAACGCCTGATGCAACAGCACTCGTACTTAAAGATACAAAATTATCTTATAATGAATTAAATACACAAATTCAAAAAATTGCCAAAAGTTATCATCAGCTGAATGTTAATTTTTGTGATCGAATTGGCATATACCTTCCAAAAACAATTGAAAATGTAACCTGCATGTTCGCCAGTAGTATAATTGGCGCAGTGTTTGTACCAATTAATCCATTTTTAAAAACTAATCAGGTACAACACATAGTCAATGATTGTAAAATCAAATTGCTGATAACGAATAAAGGACGATTATCTTCATTACTATCATCTTTGAGTTCTTTTTCCAGCATTACTCATATCATCGTTGTCGATGGTAATATTTCAGATGATATGATTTTTCAACAGATAAAGTTAATCTCCTGGCAATCTTTCATAAACAATTCAGAACCTGAACGTCCAGTTAACACAAGTGGAATTAATGAGTTAGCGGCCATTCTTTACACCTCAGGCAGTACTGGCTCTCCCAAAGGCGTTATGATTTCACATGAGAATTTTATTGTGGGAGCAAAGTCTGTTGCAAGTTATTTAAACAGCACGTCATCTGATCGAATTCTCGCCGTACTACCTTTAAGTTTCGATTATGGCTTAAACCAATTAACAACAACTTTTTTAGTCGGCGCTTCGTGTATATTGCTTGATTACCTTTTACCCAAAGATGTTATAAAAGCGATAGTTAAATATAAAATTACCGGTTTAGCAGCAGTTCCCCCTCTCTGGGCTCAACTTTGTAAAAAACAATGGCCGGAATCTTCAGGGAATGGTATTAGATATTTTACAAATTCAGGGGGGGTATTACAAAATTCCACCTTAAATGAACTTAGAGCCTTGATGCCCAATGCCAAACCGTACATGATGTACGGTTTAACGGAGGCATTTAGATCAACATATTTACCTCCTGAATATATTGATTCCAAAACGGGTTCAATAGGAAAAGCGATACCAAATTCAGAGATACTGGTGCTCAGAAATGATGGCAGTGAATGTGATACAAATGAACCTGGTGAACTAGTGCACACAGGGCCATTAGTTACGCTTGGATATTGGAATAATAGTGCGAAAACCAAAAAGCGGTTTAAACCACTGCGCAATAAAAAAGATAATCAACACAATAACGAATTAGCAGTATGGTCGGGTGATACCGTTAGAAAAGATAAAGATGGATTTTTATATTTTATTTCAAGAGAAGATGAAATGATAAAAACATCTGGCTACCGTGTTAGTCCAACAGAAATTGAAAGCATACTCCATAAACATCAGGATGTGATAGATGCCGTTGTTATAGGGAATCCTCATACAGAATTGGGTGAAATAATTATCGCCATAGTATTAGTTGATCCGCACCTCAGCAGTTCTCACCAGCTTAAGGCTTCTGTCTTACAATTGTGCAAACAAAATTTAGCAAATTTCATGATCCCGAAAAAAATTATATGTTTGGAGCAATTCCCGCTAAATGCGAATGGTAAAATCAACCGAAATAAGTTAAAACAATCATACCTTGAGGTTTTTATTAACTAATATGAAGAATAATCCAACTAATTCACTGCAAGATCAAATTAACAAAAAAAACAATGAGCTAATTATTGCAGGTCTACCACTTGCTCATATTGAAAAATTGGTTGGAAGTACCCCTTTTTATGTTTACGACAAGCAGAAAATCAACGATAAAATATCCAACTTGAAAACCTTGCTACCCAAGGAAATCACATTACATTATGCGATCAAAGCAAACCCGTTTCCTTCCTTAGTTCATTTTATGTCTACTGTTGTAAACGGTTTCGACGTTGCATCAAAAAAAGAAATGTTACTGGCAATGCAATCAGGTATGAAAAAAGAACATATCTGTTACGCTGGACCAGGCAAAACTCATGATGACTTACAAGCAGCAATTATTGCTGGAGTTACCCTACACGTTGAGTCAACAACTGAAATAGAAAGCGCAATTAAACTTGGAAAAGCACTAAATTTAAAACCCAATATAGCTATCAGAGTAAACCCTGTATTTGAATTAAAAGCTTCAGGCATGAAAATGTCAGGAGGGGCTAAACCCTTTGGTATAGACGAAGAATTAGTTGAAAATATACTAACTGATCTGAATTATCAGGAGATTAACTTCAGAGGCTTTCATATATTTTCAGGCTCACAAAATTTAAACGCCCAAGCGATAATTGACTGCCATAACAACTTATTTGCATTAGCAGCTAAATTGATCAAAATAACTCCCGTATCAATCGATTATATTAATATCGGAGGTGGCTTCGGTATTCCATATTTTAACAATGATTCACCACTTGATTTAAACCCAATTATCCAAAATTTAGAGTTTCTTATCAAAGAGTACAAGCAAGCTTTTAATAACATTGAAATTATTATGGAGCTAGGCCGTTACCTTGTCGGCGAGGCTGGGATATATGTCAGTAAAGTTGTTGATAAAAAACAATCACGCGGTACAACTTATCTGGTTTGTGATGGTGGCTTACATCATCATTTGGCAAATTCAGGAAACTTTGGGCAAGTAATAAGAAAAAACTATCCCGTATCAATAGAAAAAAAGAAACCTGATCCAACAACAAACAAAGAAACAGTGACGATTGTCGGCCCTCTTTGTACTCCATTAGACATACTTGCCGATAAACTAACCTTGCCGAAGGCAAGCATTGGTGATTACGTGGTAGTACATCAATCAGGGGCGTACGGTGCATCTGCAAGTCCAAAAGACTTTCTCAGCCAACCCGATGTTTATGAAATATTTATATAAAACCTAAAAACATTACCAATATTGACTATTCAAGATATCCAGACTACTTGATTGTTGCCACTGAATTTACATGAAAACTTTTAGCAAAAAACACTCATTTTTTTAGCAAAACACACTCATTATAAAGACCAATGAACACACTATTGTCGACTTAACCATAAATAATATAAAGAAAATAATTTATTTAAGATGGGTGTAGATCCTTTCGTTCGACGAAAATATAAAAAGATCTATTTGTGATCAATAGGTTACTGAAAATAAATGAGG
>JABSOJ010000377.1 GCA_013216005.1 Alteromonadaceae bacterium
AATTATTTGTTTTTTATAAAATTGTACGGAATGTAGGTTGAACTGTAACCCTAATTTAGCCTATATGGTCAGTGCCCAAAAATGAATTGAATAATCGTTTTAAGCATTGGCCCCAGCCCATCGCTACCATCATCATCAACAAAACACCCATATCGAGCATTAACAAAATATATGTGCACGACCATAATCCCATTAAATTCTGGTCTAAAAATAATGTATTGCTCATCGGCGATGCCGCCCATGCACCACTACCGACTTCAGGCCAAGGTGCGTGTCAAGCGCTGGAAGATGCATGGCATCTGGCAAATTGTTTAATGGAAAGTGATGGTGAGATTAATCAGGCCCTTAGCCATTTCAATAAGCTAAGATCAGCTAAAACAACCGGAATTATTATGGGGGGTCGTCAACTGGCAAAATCAATTTTTAATAATGATCCAATTTATTGCCAACAAAGAAATCTGGCCAGTATAAATACAGACTTCCAAAGCGCCGTAATGGGTATGGCTAAAGGTTGGGCTAATGGATTACCCATCTCTTTTTAAAACGGGGAAACAAATATCAAAGGTGACCCCTTCATTAATACACTATGGAATTTTCTATCAAGTTACAAACAAACAGTGACAACCTGCAATATTAGCTGTATCGGTTAAGTTTTAAGGCAATATCCAACTTGATTTTACCCTGTTCTGGTCTAGCATTATTGATATCTCACCTGGCTACTTAGAAACGGCACAAATAAACAACACAGTCATCAGAAAAAATAACCCACATTCTTTGAGCATCATAAATATACAAATATAACCCTTCGGGAGCATTAAGTGGCTGACCTTAAAAACTTAAGTTTAAAGACAAAATTCACCCTGTTGTTTATTCTTATTGGATTATTGCCTGCCGTTATCGTCAGTATTATTTCAACATCAAACAATTCCAACGACGTAACGTCAAAGGTTTACAATCAGTTAACTGCGATCAATCAAATAAAAAAGCAAGCCATCAAAACATATTTTAATGAACGCCAAGGTGATATGGGTGTATTGATCAATATTGCTGACACCTTGCAACAACAGGCATTCTTAAAATTATCAGCAATAAATGATCTAAAAAAAACACAGTTAATCAACTATATTGAAAGTAATAATGCACAATTAGCACTGCTCGCCTCGCAAACTTATCTGCATCTGGCGGTAAAAGAATTATCACATTATTTTTCTAAAAATAATAAAAAACGCTGGCGGTTAATACTTAATAAACATGACAAATCGTATAAACCTTTGTTAAAACATTTTGGCTGGTATGATTTTTTTATTTTGAATAATAACAATGACATTATTTATTCAGTCACCCGAGAAAATGACTTGGGTAAAAACGTTATAAATGATTTAGCTGGCAGCTCTTTTTACAAGGCATTATCTCTCGCAAAAAATTCATCTTCCGATGATATTCATTTCGCCGATTTTCAGCCCTACCCCTCCAGTAATAACGACCCGGCGGCTTTTACTGTTAAAGCCGTCATTGATCATAAAGGTAAACGACTTGGCTACATTGCTTTTCAACAACCATTAGAAAAAGTAAATAACATCTTAAGCAACCGTACCGGAATGGGAAAAACTGGTGAATCTTATATTGTCGGGCAAGATAAACTGATGCGTTCAGATTCTTACCTTAATCCAACAGATTATTCCGTAATAGTTTCTTTTGCCAAAAACAATAAAGTTGAAACAACCGCTACCTTAAAAGCACTTCAGGGAGGGAAAAATACCGCGGTGATCCAAGATTATAACAATAATCCTGTCGTTAGTAGCTGGGATCATGTTGAACTGGGCAGTGGCGTTCGCTGGGCCATTATCTCTGAAATTGATGTTGCTGAAGCATTTAACCCTAAAACATCAAACAATGAAGAATTCTATAAAAGTTATATTGAACAATACGGTTATTACGATTTATTGCTTATTAATCCTGATGGCCATATTTTTTATACCGTAGCCAAAGAAGCCGACTTTAACAGCAATATATTAAAGGGCAAATACTCAAACTCAAATTTAGGGCAATTAATAAAAAAAATCAGTCAAAACAAACAATATGAAATTATTGATTTTGCCCCTTATGCGCCCAGTAATAATGAACCTGCTGCATTTATTGCTCAGCCGCTTTTAGGAGCCGATGGCCAACCGACCCTGTATGTTGCGCTACAGCTACCACTTGAAGGCATACAATCAATAATGGGCATTAGAGAGGGCATGGGTAATACAGGAGAAAGCTACCTTGTTGGTGACGATTTAAAAATGAGAAGTAATTCCTTTCTTGATCCCGAAAACCATTCAGTAAAAACAAGCTTTGCAGGTTCAGTGGCAAACAATGGCGTTGATACCATTGCTGCTAAAAAAGCACTGCTCAACGAAAGTGGTACTGATATCATCGTTGACTACAACGGCAATCCGGTTTTATCTTCGTTTGATCGCATAGAGTTCGGTCATTTCAACTGGGCGATTTTATCTGAAATAGATGAAGATGAAGCCTTCGCTTCCATTCGTAATAACACTTATTTTATGAGTATTATTATGCTGGTGATTGTAGTGATTATTGCTGTTATCGGTTTAGTGTTCGCAAACAGAATTGCGACGCCAATCAAAGAAATAGCAGGTGTTGCACAACATGTCGCTAATGGTGAGCTAACGTTTACCATTGAAAAAACCTCTAATGATGAAGTCGGCCAATTACAAGAAGCCATTCAGCAAATGATCATTAATCTAGCTAAAATGGTAAAAAATATTTCAGGCGTTGTTTTACAGCAAGCAACAACGTCTAAAGAACTATCTACAATAACCAACCAAACAAATAAGTCAGTAACCCAGCAACAATCAATTTCTTCTCAACTTACCACCGCAATGCAAGAAATGGGACTAACGGTCGATGAAGTCACAACCAATACAAACAACACTTCAACAGCAGTAGATGAAATCCAAAATATAGTAAATGAAAGTTCTGAAAAATTGGATAATACCTACAACTCCATTTTAGCCATGACTGAACAAATTCAACAATCAGAACAAAATGTGCAAAAGGTGAGAAATGATTTCGACCAAGTAGTTCATGTACTGGATGTCATTAAAGGTATTGCTGAACAAACAAATTTATTAGCACTTAATGCCGCTATTGAAGCGGCAAGAGCAGGCGAGCAAGGTCGTGGATTTTCAGTGGTTGCCGATGAAGTTAGACAACTTGCCAGGCGAATTCAGGATTGCACTAAAGAAATTGATAATATTATCAACACTATTATGCAGGATGCTAATTCATCGGTAGAAGTAATGGCAAGTAGTGTAACTCAAGCAAAAGCAGTTCAGGAACATGCCAAAGAAGCAACTGCACTTAATAGCGTTGTCACTAATAAAATTGTCAATATTAGTGAATTAAGCGCTAAAATAGCCCTTTCTGCTCAAGAACAATCAGTCGTAGTTAAAGAAATACTGCAAAATGTTAAAACATTAAATTCAGGTGTTACAGAAACAAGTCAAGCGACACAAAACGTTGCTGAATCAAGTGTTAAACTCGCTCGCTGTGCAAACTTACTCGAAAAAGAAACCTCTTTCTTTAAAATCTAGTCAATGTTCGTCATGAAACGGGGTTTGTGGGCAATAATTTCAACAGGTGCAATACAGCCTTGTCGAATACCTTTAACCATATTTTGGAATTTTATCGGTGCGCTAACTCCTATTAAAGTATGCAGACCAATTGCTGGCAATCCCCCATTTTCCTTTAAATCTCGACGTTGCTTTTCAAAAATTGAAAACGCAAAGTCCCGACGATTATTTTCAATAGATACTGTAAAACCTGCACTAGTCAACGCTTCTTTATATTGACTAGCTGTAGCCAGGAAACTTGTTTCTGCATTTGTTGCCCACGGAACGGGATAAATCAATTTGTCATGACCAATTAGCATAATATCGTAAACAGCAAGAAATGCTCCTGAACGTAATACCCGGTAAATTTCAATAAAAAGTTTGGCTCTGTTCCATCTAATTGTTGTCTATACTTATAAGTGAGCATAACTCATTGAGGTTAAAGGCAATGAAGACA
>JABSOJ010000036.1 GCA_013216005.1 Alteromonadaceae bacterium
AAAAATCCGCTTAACTACATGTTATTAAGGCTATTTTTAATTATTTGTTTTTTATAAAATTGTACGGAATGTAGGTTTTATATACAACAGAGGACATTACAACGATAGCTCAGGCCAGACAATTGGTGCGTTATTATGAACTACGCTGGCGAATAGAAGAGTTTCATAAAACATGGAAAACCGATGGAACTCAAGTTGAGAAGCTTCGAGTACAAAGCTATAACAATCTGAAAAGAATAGCAATTATTCAAGCTTTTATCGCTATAAGGTTAATGCAATTACAAGAGTTGGCGCAAAATAAGGAAGTTGCAAAAGATATCTCATGTGAGACTGTTTTGAGTAAATTATCATGGAAAATTCTTTGGAAAAAAACTGAAAGTAAAGCAGCTATTCCTGAAGCCCCTCCTTCACTTTATTGGGCATATTATGCCATTGCTAAGTTAGGTGGGTGGTATGATAGTAAAAGAACTGGCCGAGTAGGTATCAAAGCTATGTGGGCAGGATGGATTAAGCTTATGGAACTTTTCGAGGCTGTTGAGATAGTTAAACAGCTCAATTTGGAATAAGCTTATAACAAAATTATGATCAAGAGACAGAGCTCAGGCTTAAGAATAAACGGCGCTAAAGATGATGCTGCAGGCCTTGCGATTTCAAATGGGTTCACTTCTCAAATTAGAGGAACCTCACAGGCGATCCGCAACATTAATGATGGTATTTCAGCATTACAAACCAGCGATAGTGCATTAGGCTCTATCGTAACCAATTTACAACGTATCCGGGAACTTTCCGTTCAGGCAGCTAGCGGAACTAACTCAGTATCAGATAAAAAAGCAATTGCCCAGGAAGTAAAAATACTGATCAGCGAAGTAGACCGGGTTGCATCAACCACAACATTTAACGGTAAAAGTTTATTCGACCGTGGAGAACTTCCTTCGTGGGTTGATAAAGATCGTCAATTTAATGTCGATCAATTATTTGGTAACTGGTTAGCTGAGTCAGAACGAATGATTGAAAGCGCGTACGGGTTAAAAGCAGACGGGAATGAATCACTAAAAATCGTATTTAATGACGACCCTAACACTAAATTTGCCGCTACAGTTAGCTACAACACCGCAGACGATGACACGTTAAGCCGCGCAACCAATCAAACATTAACTATTTTTACCAAGGCCTTTCCAATAGGTCAAAAGCCCGATGGTGGCAGCTCCCCAAATTATAGTGACCGTACCATTGCACACGAAATGGTTCATGCGGTTATGGGGCGCACCATGGATATGGACACACTAGATACCTGGTTCAAAGAAGGCGCTGCAGAACTAATTCACGGTGCTGATAGCAACGTTTTAAATCAGTTAATTGCTGAAGATGGCGATTCAACCAATCACTTTACCGCAGCAGACCGAACAGCTTATGCGGCAGACAATACTTTTTTCAGTACTTGGGATAGCACCGGCAAACATTATTCTCAGGGCTACCTTGCTGTCAGATTTCTGCACGAAGACATTGTTGCTAATGGCGGCGAAGGCCTGAAAGATGTTATGAGTTTTCTTAGTAATGAAGATAATTTAGCGATCGGAGTCGATTTAAATGATGCTATTGTACAACTCAATGCCGACGGCTTAACAAGCTTTACGTCAGATGCCGATTTCAAGACATCCTTTACAGCAGGGGCCGATGCCTTTATTCAAACATTAAACTTTTCAAATGAAGATACTGGCGCAATTGGTGGTTTAGATGTTGATGACGGTGCTGTTAAAACCGCAGAGTCTGTTGTTGATAACAGCAATACGTTCTTATCATTAAAACCATTAGAAGGTTACCGCAATGTTGAGGTAGCAAGTTCAGGAGTCGTCAACCCTTTGTTAGCCAGTAATTACAGCTTAAAAGTAGGCGCGGAAAGTGATGATGAGCTTGAATTACAATTTTTTAGAGTCGACGCTGACGTATTAGGCCTGAACCAGATAGATATTGAATCAGATGCATCAGCAGCAATTTCTCTAGTAGATAGAGCATTGGGCTAGGCTGTCGAAATATGACCATTTTCAACCAATTTACCGTTTATATTTTTGGCTTTTTTAATATTGTTGGAATTTTGATTGTTGTTACATTTAGATCCTAAATTGACGGAATAATATGCTATTTATCCCGTTAGATGTAACAAGATATTAATGAAAATAGCATTTTGCCACTAAATATTAAATTTCAGCACAATTACGTAAATCCAATAAATAGTAAACATCATACTTTGTAAAGTCAAAAACTGGTAAATTGAATATCCCCAAAAGCACGAGTTTTCGACAGCCTAGCATTGGGCTATATTTCAGATCAAAGAGCCAATATTGGTGCAATATCGAACCGTTTAGTTAGCACAGTTTCGGTTAATGAAAATAACAATCAAATGGCAAATAACAGCCGTTCACGTATTAAAGATGCTGATTTTGCAGTTGAAACATCTAAATTAAGTAAGCTTCAGATATTGCAGCAAGCCTCTTCAGCTATGATTTCTCAGGCTAATGCCAGTGCTGGTAATGTGCTTTCACTTTTAAGTTAACAAAGTTATTACTTTTAAATATTTAGAATACGGGTACTTTCCGAGAATTGACACAATAATCCTGTCACAGATAATATCTCCGCACTAAAAACTATAATTGATTAAATACATCATTGTAATCCCGTAATAAATATTATTAAAAATTATGGCATTACAATTGCTTCGTATTTAAGTCGACTTACTAATCCATGGTGGCAAAATGAATCCTGTCGTATCAATTGAAACTATTAATAACGAAGAATATATATTTATTAAGAACGGATCAGAAATGGTTCATACTGGACATGATATTACCGAAAACTATGCTGCAAAACTAAGTTTGTTTCAAAGTAATTTTAATCAAAATATTTCAGAAACTTCGAATGAAATAAATGAAAAATCATTTCTAAGTATCAAAAACGTATTGCCTCCGCAAATATGCCAAAAATTAATTGATAATAAAAACGATAAAAACTTTAATACACATGCAACATTGCAACAATTATTACCTCAAATACTAAATGATAATATTGATAACCAAATCAAGCATCATTTTAAAAGTGATTATGCTGTGGCTTGGTGTAACTTTGCGGAAGTTGACAGCAGTATAGATGAATCAGGCTACTTCACAAAATGGCATTGTGATAGTGGCCCATCAAAGCATTTAAAAATAATTGTGTATCTCAATTCTGTAGAAAAACATGGCGGCAATACATTCTTTTACGAAAAAAATATAACTAAAGCATTAAAAGAAAAAGGTTACATATTTTGTGATATAAGAAACAGAAAAAAAGATATTTCTGGCTTGTTGGATCATTTAGGTCTTGATAGCACCCCAAAACAATTTGAACTAAATGCGGGCGATGCAATTATATTTAATCCGTTCGAGGTTGCACACCGGTGTGATGTCCCTCAAGATAAGAAAACTAGGTACACTATAGGATTATGTATCGTACCTTCTCCTATTCCTTGGGATGAAGTAAATCAACAACATTGGTCGCCTGAGCCTCAAACCAAAAGATTTGCCGAGATATCAAAAATGATTTCTCTCTTACCAATCAATGACTGTCTCCCACCTAAAAATGGATATGTTTTACTATCACAGAAAGGGGGGATCCAGTCAAAAGGTACATTAAAATATTTCCTGAATAACATATTTTCAGATCAAGAATATGTTGACACAATGTATGAAAGAATTATGGAATTTGATCCCAATTTGAATCAAGTTAACCACATAAATAAATTGATTGAGTTATTAAAAAATTCTTTTCAAACATCTATTCCTTGGGATGGAATTATTCAGAGCGATAACGTAAAGAATTTATTAGAATTAGCTAATTTTCAAGAATCAGCCCTTCAATCATTTGATTGCTATAGACCTGAAGGAAAGCCAAACCCTAAAGCCGTATTTTGGCCAAATCCCATTCACCCGTCTGCTCCCCAAAATAAATTTGAACAATTACCTTATGTGATAAAACACCCAATAATGACTAAAGCAACACCTATAGGCTCTGCCGGAAGTTGTTTTGCTGCTGAATTGTCAAAAGTATTACAAGAAGAACGATTTAATTACACCATATCAGAACGAATTACCGATCCTGACTCACCAGTTATTGTCGATGGATATACACCTGGAGAAGATATTGTTAAATTTTGTGCTAATTACGGTATTATTTTTAACAGTCCCAGCTTTACACAACTAGCCGAAAAAGCTTTTAATAAAAACAAACAACAAAAATTATTAATTCCAGTACAAGGAGGTTTATATACTGACCCATATCGTGAAAATGTATTCTTTAAATCTGTAAAAGCTTATAAAGATGATTATCAAAATCATGTAGAAGCCCTAAAACAAACTTTCCTAACTTGTGAAGTCTTCGTTATAACCTTAGGGTTAAACGAGTGTTGGATGCTTAAAGATGGAACCGTACTTTCGCGTAATCCCAAAAGTGGTATGGAGCATTTAATTAAACATAAAATACTGACCGTTTCTGAGAACGTTGCTTATATTCAAAAGTTTTTTGATATTATTAAAGAACATAATCCCAAATTTAAATTAATTGTGACCCTATCACCCATACCTTTTTTAGCTACTGGTCGCGGAAATACACATCACGTAATTGAAGCAAATACACACTCTAAGGCTGTATTAAGAGTCGCAGCTGAAGAATTAGTACAAAATAATGAAGATATATATTATCTACCCAGCTATGAATTAGTCACCGAATGTAGTCAGCAACCTTGGGAAGCAGATCATCGTCACGTCACTCATGAAACGGTGAAACGTGTTATTAATATGTTCAAAGAAATATTTGTGGTTGAATAAATAGTCAAAGGCTCAGTAAAAGTACAGATTTGACTTTGATTTGTTGATAGTACTTAACAACCTTACAGTAAGCGGATTTATATGAATGAAATAGCAATTATTATTAAAACTTACTGAATAGGAAAAAACTTAATCAGATTAATCTAACTATCAAAATGTTGGCGCAACGTGCAAAAGAATATCTTTTATTTAGGTATAATTATTGCTTTCACGATAGTATTTAAATATAAAAAGATTCACATAATCAAAAATAACTTGCTGTAGCCGTAATGTGTTCGCGATAATAAATTATACTGTTTATCGCATTGAATTTGGAGAAAATAATGTTTAGCAATAAAACCGTTTTGATCACTGGTGGTACAGGCTCTTTCGGCAAAAAATATGTTAAAACACTGCTGGAAAGATATTCACCAAAAAAAATTATCATCTATTCTCGTGATGAATTAAAACAATTTGAAATGCAGCAAAATTATAACCAGCCCTGCATGCGTTATTTTATTGGCGATGTAAGAGACCGCGAACGTCTGACCCAAGCAATGAATGGTGTTGATTATGTAATTCATGCCGCCGCATTAAAACAAGTACCAGCTGCAGAATACAATCCTATGGAGTGTATAAAAACAAATATTAATGGTGCTGAAAATGTTATTTCAGCAGCGCTTGCTAATGATGTAGAAAAAATAATCGCCTTATCAACAGATAAAGCCGCCAACCCGATCAATTTATATGGTGCAACAAAACTGGTTTCTGATAAACTTTTTGTTGCCGCCAATAATATTTCAGGTGGGCATAAAACCACGTTTTCTGTGGTTCGTTACGGTAATGTTGTTGGTTCTCGTGGCTCTGTAGTACCCTTTTTTGAAAAACTAATAAATGAAGGTGCAACTGAAATCCCTGTAACCCACGAAGAAATGACACGTTTTTGGATCACCTTGCAAGACGGGGTTAACTTTGTCTTAAAGAATTTTGATCGCATGCTCGGCGGTGAAATTTTCATCCCTAAAATTCCGTCTATGCGCATCATGGATCTAGCACAAGCTATGGCCCCAAATTTGGCAATTAAAATTATTGGTATCAGACCGGGTGAAAAACTACATGAAATAATGTGCCCTTCTGATGACTCATTTCATACATATGAATATGATGATCACTTTGTTATAGCTCCGAGTATTCAATTTTCAAGTAGAAGCAATGACTTTACAATAAATGCCCTCGATGAAAGAGGACACCAAGTTGAACATGGTTATGAATATAACTCTAAAAACAACCCTGACTTTTTATCAAAAGAAGAACTCTTAACTTTTAACAATATGGCAAAGTTATGATCCCCTACGGCAAGCAAGATATAAATCAAGCAGATATCGATGCTGTCGTTTCAGTACTAAAATCTGACTTTCTCACTCAAGGACCACAAGTTCCTGCGTTTGAGAAAGCCTTAGCGAATATCTGCCAGGCGAAATTCGCCGTAGCTACAAGTAATGCAACGTCATCACTGCACATTGCAAACCTGGCATTAGGTGTTGGGCAAGGAGATATTGTTTGGACGAGTCCAATAACCTTTGTTGCTACGTCAAACAGTGCTCTTTATTGTGGCGCCAATGTTGATTTTGTAGATATAGATTTGCACTCAGGCAATATGTCTATTGACGCACTTAAAGAAAAATTAAAAATTTCCAAACAAAATAACTGCTTACCTAAAGTCGTGATCCCTGTCCATATCGCTGGCCAGTCTTGTCAGATGCAAGAAATTCATCACTTAGCTCAAGAGTATGGCTTTAGCATAATTGAAGACGCTTCGCATGCAGTTGGCGGGCAATATCAAAATTCCCCCGTCGGTAGTTGCACTTTTTCAGACATCACGATATTTAGTTTTCATCCGGTAAAAATAATCACTACAGCTGAAGGTGGCATGGCATTAACCAATGACACTAAGCTTGCCAAGAAAATGAAATGCCTGAGAAGTCATGGCATTGTCTCTGATCAGGAACAAATGCACGAGCCAAGTCATGGTCCCTGGTATTACCAGCAAATTGATTTGGGTTTCAATTATCGAATGACGGAGCTGCAAGCGGCACTTGGCTTAAGTCAGCTGAATAGAATTAATACCTTTATTACTCGACGAAATCAATTAGCAAAGAATTATGACCAAGCTTTTATTGATGATAAATTAACCGTTCTAAAAGCATCTGAAAATACGTTGTCTGCATATCACCTGTATCTCATTTTATTGCCGGAAACTAAGGGAGAGGAAAAAGAAGAAAAACATAAACAAGCAATTATTCAATTACGGAAAAATAATATTTTTGCACATGTTCACTATATCCCCGTACATTTACAGCCATTTTACAACAAGTTAGGTTTCAGAAAAGGCGATTTCCCTAATGCCGAAACATATTATTCAAGAGTCATATCTTTACCCTTATACCCAGAATTAACAACTAAAGAACAAAAACACATCATTGAGCAAGTCAAGGCATTAAGATGAAACTAGCCCTAGGTACTGCACAATTTGGTTTAAATTACGGTATCAGTAACCAGCAAGGTCAGGTAGCCTTGTCGGAAATCGAAAAAATACTTCTATTTGCTAAAAGTGTTGGTATTACAACACTTGATACTGCCAGCGCCTATGGTGAAAGTGAAAATATCTTAGGTAAGCTTTCAATAAGTCAAGACTTTGACATCGTGAGTAAAATTTCCGCCCTTAAGGAGGATGAGAAAAACATAGCTGCTTATCTTACGAATTCTCTTCATTCATTAAATTCAAAACAACTCAATGCTGTCATGTTTCATAATGCTGATGATTTATTAACTTCACCTTACGCAAAGCAACGCTTTTTAGACTTAATACAACAAAAAAAACAGGGGAAAGTCAAAAAAATTGGCGTATCTGTTTACACTCCCGAGCAAGTAAATTTATGTCTTAAATATTATCCTATTGATATTGTTCAATTACCGCTAAATTGTTTAGATCAACGCTTCATTAAATCTGGATGTTTAACAACCTTAGCTAAAGCAAATGTAGAAATTCATTGTCGCTCTGTATTTTTACAAGGTTTGTTATTAATGGTTAATGAAACGCTTGATGATTTTTTTATCCCGTATTTAAGCTACTTAAAACAATTTTGGCAAATGGCTCAAAAAAATAACCTATCACTTTTATCTCTAGCACTCTCAATTGCTAGCAAACAGACTGAAGTAAACAAAATTGTCGTCGGTTGCTGCACGGTTACTCAACTTGAAGAAATAGTCAAGGCTTATGAAACTGCTGAAAACTTTTCAGGTGATCACTCCATCTTAGCTTGTAATAATGACAAACTAATTATTCCAAGTAATTGGCAAACAGGACATTAATTATGCCTACACCAAACAAAACTCAGGATACAGCATCAAAAAATTATTATTTAGAGAATGACAACATCTACCTGCGAAATGTCGACATAAAGGATGTAAATGATCGTTATTACCAATGGATGAATGATCCTCATGTCAATCAATTTTTAGAAACACGATTTATAGTGCAATCTAAAGAAAAGATCGCTGAGTTTGTTATCAGCAAAGATGGCAATAAAGACGAAATCCTATTAGCAATATGTGACAAAAAGCTGAATTTACATATTGGAAATATCAAACTGGGCCCCATAAATTGGTACCATCGCAGAGCTGAAATCAGTTTGTTAATAGGTGATAAAAATTATTGGGGCAAAGGTATCGCCACACAAACAATTAAACTGATCAGTGAATTTGCCATTTTTCAACTAAATTTAAATAAATTAACCGCTGGCGCATATAAAACCAATGTAGGCAGCATTAAAGCCTTTGAAAATTGTGGTTTTAAAATTGAAGGTGAAGTTGAAGATTACGCACTGGTTAATAATGAAGGGATTTCATTAATCAAGATCGGCATGACTGCAAAACAATTTAATAACATGAATAAATCAGAGGGCTAGCAATGACAGTCATAGCCATTTTACAAGCCCGCCTGTCATCAACAAGACTTCCGGGTAAGGTACTTAAAAACATTGTTGGCAAACCTATGTTACAACATCAAATAGAGCGAACTCAACATGCTAATTTTGTTGATAAAATCATCGTTGCAACCAGTGATCAAACAGAAGATGATGCTATTGAACTATTATGTGACAAATTGAATGTCGCATGTTTTAGAGGTGGTTTGAATGACGTATTAGATCGTTATTATCACGCTGCTAATCAATTTAACGCAGAGCATATTGTGCGTTTAACCGGAGATTGTCCTTTAACTGATCCCAAAATAATTGATGAAGTTATCACCCTTCATCTTAAACAAAACAGTGACTATACCAGCAACTGCAACATACCGAGCTTACCTGACGGACTCGATGTCGAAGTATTCACGAAAGATGCATTAAATAAAAGTTGGAAACAAGCCAAAAAGCCATCTGAAAGAGAACATGTAACACAATTTATACGTAATCACGGTGAAATATTTAAAGTAATAAATTATCAATATCCCCAGGATCTTTCTGAACATCGCTGGACGGTTGATGAAGCTAGTGATTTTGAATTTGTAACTCAGATATATCAAAATTTATATCCGACAAAAACATTGTTTACCACACAAGACATTTTATCACTGCTTGAAAAACAACCTGAATTAAAAAAAATCAACAGCGGTTATATGCGAAATGAAGGATTAGCTAAATCCTTAATTAATGATAAGGAACAAGGCTATGAATAAAAAATTTACGCAATCAGAGCAACTATTAGCTCGTGCTGAAAAAAGTATTCCTTTAGGCTCTCAAACCTTTAGTAAATCAAAAACAGCCTATCCGTATGGTGTTTCTCCTTTTTTTGTTGACCATGGTAAAGGATGTAAGCTTTGGGATGTTGACGGCAATGAATACACCGATTTTGTCAGTGGGTTATTATCTGTCTCTTTAGGTTATTGTGATGATGATGTTGATGCTGCTGTAATTAAACAACTTAAATCCGGTGTTACCTTTTCACTTCCTCATTGTTTAGAAATGGAAGTGGCTGAAATGATCATAGATCTGGTGCCATGTGCCGAAATGGTTCGTTTTGGCAAAAATGGCAGTGATGCAACCTCAGCAGCAATTCGTCTTGCCAGAGCTTTTACTGGAAATGATCACATAGCCGTATGTGGCTATCATGGCTGGCAAGACTGGTATATTGGTTCAACATCTAGAGATCTCGGTGTTCCAGAAGCAACAAAAGCGCTAACTCACAGCTTTATTTATAATGATATAAACTCGTTAAAAGGACTATTTGAACAAAGCAATCACCAATTTTCAGCAGTTATTATGGAACCAATGAATTTAGTTTTCCCCGAGCAAGGATTCTTACAAGCTGTTAAAGACTTATGCCATCAAAACGGCGCTTTATTAATTTTTGATGAAATGATCACTGGGTTTCGTTATTCAAAAGGTGGCGCACAAGCCCTATTTAATGTGACACCTGATTTAGCTACTTTTGGTAAAGGCATGGCAAATGGTTATCCCATATCCGCAGTAGTCGGACGAGAAGATGTCATGATGTTAATGGAAGATATCTTTTTTTCCGGCACATTTGCAGGTGAAACATTATCACTTGCCGCCACAAAAGCAACCTTAACAAAAATAATGAATCAACCCATTCTAGAACATATACACAATGTGGGTGAACAGCTAATAAAGGGGTTACAGCAACAATTACATCAAATGGGCAACCCAGCTTGGTTAAATCTAACAGGACATCCTTCATGGTCTTTTCTTCAAATACTTGATTGCAAGCCCTACACTAGCTGGGAACTTAAATCATTGTTCCTACAAGAAATGAATCAACGTGGAATGTTGCTAGGTGGAGGACATAATTTAAATTACTCACACAAAAAAGAAGATATTACTGGATTATTATCTGCTTACGAAGAAGTACTTTCATTTTTAGACGAGACAATTAACCAAGAAAATTTATCTTCTGTATTTCATGGTGTGCTTCTGCAACCATTATTTAAAGTAAGGTAACAAGGGAAGATAATGAAATTAGTTGCTATTAGAGCAGACGCATCAACACGTATTGGCACGGGTCATATAATGCGTTGCTTAACTTTAGCTAAAAAACTTAAAAATTTGGATTGCAAAATAATATTTCTTTGCAAACAGCACAATGGTCATTTAAATCATGTGATAAAAAAACAAGGTTTTGAACTGATTTCATTATCTGCACCCATGACAAATATTGACCAACAACTTAATGATAAATTATGGTTAGGTTGTGAAATTAAAGAAGACGCACAAGAATGCATGGACTCTCTTTTAGAACATGCAAATGTAGATCTATTAATTGTCGATCATTATAGTCTGGATCATCGTTGGCACAACATCGTCAAACAAAGTTGCAAAACACTCATGGTCATTGATGATCTCAAGAGAACTCACAATTGTGACATTTTACTCGATCAAACCTACGCCAGAACACAACAAGACTACATTAATTTAGTTCCCAATAAATGTGAATTATTACTGGGTGAAAAATTCATGCTATTACGAGATGAATTTATTAATACAAGAGAATTTGCTAAAACAAAAAGAAGTAAAACAACAAGCATCAAACGAATTTTAATTTCATTAGGTGGAACAGATCCTGACAATATTGCAGAGAAAATAATCAATTGGTTGCTCACAATGAAATTGGCATATCATGAGTTAACCATTTGCCTCGTGGTAAACCCTGCTTCAAAATACCTTGAGCAATTACGTCAACTTATTACAAATGAAAATTGGATTAAAATCGAAATCAATCCAAAATCAATGGCAAAATTAATACTTGATGCTGATCTTGCTATTGGCTCTTCAGGTGCGAGTGCATGGGAGCGCTGTTGTTTAGGTTTACCTACTCTCGCTATTATCAGTGCTAAAAATCAACTAGCTATCAGTAACAACCTAAATAAAGCAGGAGCTATTATCAATATTGGTTGGTTCAATACATTAACATTTGAGGAATTTAAAAAAGCTTTTCATACTTTATTTATTTCAAAAAAGATTTATCAAAGGATGGCTATAAACAGTTTTTCCTGTTGTGACGGATTAGGTACAGAACAGGTCGCAGAAATCCTAAAGAAAAGGTTAAAAGAACAATGAACATAAAATTAATACAAGTATTAGTTGATAATGAAAGTTGGATATTACCGTACGCCGAACGGCTACTTGTTCAACTGCGAAAACAAGGATATCAAACACAGTTATGTCGAACACTGGCCGAAATAAAAGAAGGCTGGACTTTACTATTATTGGGTTGTGTAAATATAGTTCCTCAACAAACCCTCTCTCTAAATAAATTTAACCTTGTGATTCATGAGAGTGCTCTTCCCCAAGGTAAAGGTTTTGCTCCCATGAGTTGGCAAATATTAGCTGGCTGTAACAAAATCCCAATAAGTCTGATAAACGCTGATAAAGATGCTGATTGCGGAGATATTTGGCTTGAAGACTCAATTCAATTGCAAGGACACGAACTTCATGATGAATGGCGCGACTTGCAAGGAAAAAAATCAATAGAACTTTTTATTAGATTTATTAATGAATACAAAGAAATAACAGTAAAAAAACAAAGAGGTCCTGAATCTTTTTATCAAAAAAGAACGCCAAAAAATAGCCAGTTAGATATAGAACTCTCAATAAAAGAACAATTTGATTTATTACGTTTAGTTGATAATAAACACTACCCGGCTTTTTTTGAACATTTAGGTCAGAAATATAAATTAACGATCAGTAAATATGAATAATTATATTGTCGCTACAATTCATCCCTGGAATATTGCAGAGTTTAAGCAATACAGTCAGGCATTAACGGGTAACTGGCATCTTGTTACCAACAAAGATGACTTAACTTTTGAATACGTCAAAAATATTAATCCAGAATATATTTTTTTCCCTCATTGGAGTTGGTTAGTGCCTGCCGCTATTTTTCAAAATTACTGCTGTGTTTGTTTTCATATGACTGATGTCCCTTTTGGCAGAGGAGGCAGTCCGCTGCAAAACTTGCTTGTTAGGGGTATAAAAAAAACAAAGGTCAGCGCACTGCAAATGACAGAACAGCTCGATGCAGGACCTGTCTATTTGAAACATCCCATGAATTTAACGGGCTCAGCTGAAGACATTTTCAAAAATTTAGCAAAAATAACATCAAGTTTAATTATTGAAATTTGTGATAAAACTCCAGAACCATTACCACAATCAGGTGAAGTAGTTCATTTTAGTAGACGCACTCCACAGCAAAGTGAAATCCCTGAAAATTTGTCAACCGAACAATTATATGATTTTATTCGTATGTTAGATGCCCCAAGCTACCCGAAAGCATTTATTGAAAAAAAGGGTCAACGATTAGAGTTCTCAAACGCAAAATTAAAAAACAACCAATTATCAGCAACAGTAAATTTTACTAATTTAGCATTAACCTAAACCTAAACCTAAACCTAAACCTAAAAAGAATAGAGTACAGAGATATGCCCAATAAGTTTTCTAACGAAATAACCATTAACGGCAGAAAAATTGGCCCAAATCATCCGCCTTATATCATCGCTGAATTATCAGCTAATCATAATGGTTCTTTAGAAAGAGCGTTAAAAACAATCACCATGGCTAAAGATATGGGGGCTGATGCAATTAAGTTGCAAACCTATAGTGCAGATACCATGACCATTGATTGCGATAACGAACACTTTCAAATTCATGGCGGTTTATGGGACGGTTATAATCTTTATAAATTGTATCAATGGGCACAAACGCCATTTGAATGGCACAAAGCCATGTTTGACCACGCAAGAGAAATTGGTATAACTGTTTTTAGTACGCCTTTTGATGAAACCGCTATCGATTTATTGGAATCTCTAGATTGTCCGGCATACAAAATTGCTTCTTTTGAAGCTACCGATGTATTATTAATTGAAAAGGCAGCCAAAACAGGTAAGCCGTTGATTATCTCCACGGGTATGGCAAATGCAGAAGAGATAGATGATCTTGTTGCTGCAGCAAAAAATGGAGGCTGTAAAGAGCTAGTGTTACTGCACTGTATAAGTTCTTACCCTGCCCCCGCTGAACAAAGCAACTTAAAAACGATCCCGGACATTGCACAACGATGGCAAGTTATCGCGGGTTTATCAGATCATACTTTAGGAACATCTGTTGCCATTACTTCAATAGCCCTTGGTGCATGTATTATAGAAAAACATGTAACCTTGAGCCGAAAAGATAAAGGACCTGATAGCGAATTTTCACTCGAACCAGCTGAACTGAAACAATTAGTAGAGCAAACTAATACTGCTTGGCAATCTCTAGGTAATGCAGGCTATGAGAGAAAACCAGCAGAGGAAGCAAGCTTGAAATTTAGGCGTTCTTTATTCTTTGTAAAAGACATTAGCAAAGGTACTATCATTACGGATCAACATGTCAGACGAATTCGTCCCGGCTTTGGTTTATCCCCAAAATATATCAATGATGTGTTAGGGAAAACTGCAAGCAGCGACATAGCGCGAGGCACACCAGTATCGTGGGAGCTACTCGCATGAATAAAACTGGAGCAAAGATAGGTGCGATATTATGAAAAACACAAGAAACAAAATATTAGTTGTTGTTGCTCACGCTGATGATGAAGTAATAGGTTGTGGAGGCACATTACTTAAACACAGAGATGCTGGTGATGAAATTCAGATCATATATATGACAGATGGAGTTGGCGCAAGAAATGAGTCAAATACGAATACAGCTACAGCCAAAAATTCAGAAAAAGAAATTAGACTAACGTCTCAAATCAATGCCTGTGAACAATTAGCTATGTCAAAATTTCATAACTTTGATTTCCCTGATAACCGAATGGATCAAGTTGCGTTAATTGATGTTACTCAAGCAATAGAGTCTGTTATAAACAATTACCCTGCCAATATTATTTATACTCATCATGGTGGCGACTTAAATGTTGATCATCGTATTGTTCATCAAGCCGTAATGACAGCTTGTAGACCACAACCAATGTGTTCAATAGAAAAAATACTGGCATTTGAAGTTAATTCCAGTACTGAATGGCCCTCAGCAAGTATGAGTACACCATTTTATGCAAATTACTTTGTTGATATTTCTAACTATCAAGCAGAAAAACAACTACTACTTCAGCACTATCGACAAGAAATAAAGCCATCCCCTCATAGTCGTTCATTACAAGCTATTGCGCATTTAAATCATGCAAGGGGAAATCATGTAGGGATAGAAAGTGCAGAGGCTTTTACTTTAATTCGCCAAATAGTGAGTTAACAATTAACCCAGATTTACTTAACTTAAAACTAGACTTACAACCAGACTTAAAACAAAAAGGAAAGTGATTGTACTTTCCTTTTATTTATCACATATAAAACCATTTAATTATATTTTTGACGGTTTATTATAACTTTGCTCTACTTCATTAAAAAGCCATAATAAATGCTCATGATACAAACCAAGTGAATAACGGATAAACTCCATTTGCTTCTCATGATCAGTGTAACAGTAGGCATTAGACATAATATTAGACTGATAATAATTTATGGTTCCCTGCAAAAATCGGTATAAGATTTTAGTTTCTCGTTGAGCTTTAAAAGTCCGAACGTATTTGTATTGAGTCGAAAAAAACTGCGCTAATTCCAAACGAGAGGAAATATCAACAGAAGTAACACTGATTAAATTATGTATACATGCTTTAAGTTCTGCTAATTTATCTTTAAATAAAGCGCTAAGATCTAAATTTTTCATCTCTTCAAATGAAAAAGCATTGTCTAATAAATTATTTAAACTAATTTCCTTTTCATCTATTACCGCCAAAGCTCTAATTTCACCATATCTTAATGGTTTCGTTAACTGAATATTGGCGCCATTACTACAGTTATAACAAGTAACATCAGGGTTTTTCTCTAATAATATTTCTAATGCAGCCCGAGAATTATCAAAATGCTGGGTGGTGAATACCTCATCAACAAAATTGCCCGGTATAGTCATATCACTCTTCATTTTATCTTTCTGAGCAAGAGAGCCTTTTTGATAATAAATACTACCTTTTGAATGATGATGTTCTTCATCAATATAACCGTAATCTACACCAAATAAATACATGGTTTTAAAACCAAGATATACCGCAGCAGCAGTTGCAGCATTGGTAACCGTCGGGTTACAAGCATCTACCGCAGGATATTTTTTAACATCAATAAATTCATATAAAAAGTCCATACCGCCATCCTTCGGTTTAGACAGCAAATAAGCATTTTTAAATAGTTTTAATATTTCGGTGTAAACCGTATTAAGGGAAATAATATTAATTTGCTTCAGTTTATCTTTATGACCAATGGCATCAATCCAATCAAATAACGCCGCAGTTCGTTCCATTTCAATATGAAAGTCCGGCATAATGCCTGCGTCTAAAATAGTTTTTAATGCCGTACCACAAGAAAAAATCACAGCATTGTCAGCATTGTTTTTTACAAATTCAATTGTTTCATCTAACGATGGCCCATTCCCAATAATAAATACTGGTTTGTCGGCAATTGTGTTATCAAATAAAGCTTTATCCACTATATAAGGATATTGTTCTTCCGCATTGGTTAATGTATGAATAATACTAATAATTTCATCTTCAAAAAATCCCCAACCACTACTAAATCTATAGGCTAAATCAAAAATACGTTTAAAGGTTTTATCGGTAGCTTCACTTCGATAATGTCGATAATTAAAGAATCTGGCAACATTAAAAAAACCTTGCTCAGCAAACATCAGGTTAAGTCCATTTACATATTGGTTCTCATTACCGCCCAGCTTAATAGTAAAAGCGCCTCCTTTACTAAAACAACGTTCAATCAATGGACCAAAATCAATACAATGCATTGCACAAAAAAAGCAATCCGGATCAGGCTCATATAAGTAAAAAAAACGAACATCACAAAGCTGAAATAATCTTTCAATATGAAAACCCAGGCCGACACCTATCATGGTTAAAAAATCAATCTGTTTTTCATGTTTCAATAAATTAAAATTAGACTTTTCAATATCGGCTTCTCGCCTTAAGTAAATTTCATCTAATACTCGTTCGTGCTCAAATTTCGATTTTTTCCCCGATCGATTCAGATGATAAGAAAAGACTCTAGGTTCTTCGAAAAACTTTTCAGCTTGTTTATAACTATTTTCTTTTGCATACTCGCTATAGACTAACGCCCCCTCTGACACCATATTAATTTCACCATGATGATCGAACGTTAACTTTGCTCTACTTGGTTTGTAATTTTGATAAAAATTAAAAATTTCTGGCATGTGTTTTTTAAACACTGTCATATTAGTCAAAAAAGTTGCACGTAAAATTTTAGTTTGTATGTCTAATTGAAAATTTGAAATTTGAGCCATGGGTTATCCTAACGACGGAAAAATGACAAAAGGTATTATTACTTTATATAGCAAGGATCGAACCATAACAAGAGCTTACTGCAGGTTTATCTTATTTGTCTCTGGTATAACCAGGCAATTGTTCTAGCATAGAAGTTAAACTATTTAGGGTGCCATTTAATGAAGCAACCGCTGAATCCATCGCATTAAATTGCTTATATAACCGAGCTTCATATTTATCCATACGTAATTTAAGATCTTCGTCTTGCCTGTCAAGTTGCTCAAGCTTTTTGTAAAGTGCATCGGTTTTAGCATCAAGTAGCGTTGACACAGGAGCGTTTTCTACGCTGGACGAATTAACATCATCACTGGCAGATGAAATTTTCTTATCAATAATGCTTAGCAACAATTCATTCAATAAAACAGTGGTTCCTTCAGAAAAAGATACTGAACCCCTGCTGCCAATAGCCCCTCCAAGAATTTCGATTTTCATCCCTGTTGAATCACCGCTTTCTGACAACAAAAATTGTCCGTCGCCAAATGCTTCTACACCATCAATTTTACCTTCCGTATTTACTCCGGCAGCACTGGCAATAATTGATAAGCCTAAATCAGAAGCATTAGAAGTATCTTCCACCCCCAATTCAGCAAGCACTGTTGTTCCTAAATTACTGATAACTATATTTTTATCTTCAGAAGAAATAACAAATTTATTATCAATAAAACTAACCGTGACTGTCTCACCTGTTTGACTCAATATTTCTGCGGTTAAAGCCGTGCTAAATTCATCTTCAGTAGTATAACTGCCTTGTATATCTATACTACCAAGCGCTCCTCCTACTGAAATATCAAAAGTACTTGTTGAGGAAATATCAACTGGCGGGCTAGTAAAATCGAATTCAACATTACTTGATATACTTTTATCTAAACTTGTAAAAGCAACAACAGAACTACTCCCATAAGTATTAGAGCTTATCACCAATTGCTGATTTTCAATGGCAACATTAACCGATATACCTTTTGCTTTTAAAGTCGCATCTGAATTTATCTGTGATTGAATTTCAGCAATTAATGCTGACTCTGAAGTATAGCTACCTTTAGTTAACTTGATTTCGTTAGATAGGATCAAGTCAGTCCGCACAATAAATGAATTATTACTTTCATTAATAACAAAAGGTGTAGTACTAAAATCGGCAGGTAGAGTCGCCCCTAAAGTCAAAGACCCTTGTGTCGCCAGTTTAGTAACTTCAATTGTGTAAGTACCTGGTTCAGTTGCTGAATTTGTACTAACAAAATTGATTTGACCGTCAGTTGTAGTACCTGTAGCAGTAAAAAAATCAGCGACATCTGCGAGGTTATCTTTGAGTACCTCCGAGAATTTCGGCAGATACGATAACGTTTCGTTAATCTCTAAAGTACCATCCCTGTTGGTAAAAATACCTAAGTTAGCAAAACTTTTTATTGAACCAGGTAAATGATCCATTCGATTATTTAATATATTACGTAGTTGATTTTCTATAGTGCGCACGGTTGCATCACCAACCAGTACACCTTCTTCCCCATTTGCACCATCAGCGTTGGAAAATTCATTCAATTGGGTGATCAATTTATTATAATTTTCAACAAAATCTTTAATTTCTGTTTCCACAGATGAGCTATCTACATTAATATTCAGACGAATATTTTCATCTGGTTTACTGTCTAAAATATTAAGTTCGACTCCTGTGATCACACTATCTATCGTATTAGAATCACGGTTAATGGTTATACCATTCATTATAATTATCGCATCAGCAGCAGCGACTGTTTGCGTAAGATATTTATTGTTATCGTTATAATTTAAACGTGAAATACCCGTATTATTATCTAAGTCATCATTGTCAGCATCTTCGCTGGCAACAATTTCCATCGCATAATTTTCGCCTGTTTTATCGCTGGTTAATACCAAACGGTAGCCATTACCATCATTAATAAGTGAGGCTGACAAGCCATTCTCTTCATTAGCATTAATACTATCTCGAAAAGTAGACAAGGTATTATTTGCAGGTCCCTCAGGTATACCATCAGAATTTGGATTTTCAGCCAAATTATCAGAATGAATAGCAATAATAGTATTGGTAGCATCAGCGTTAGGAACAAAAGAACCGCTGGTGTAAGAACCAAAACGTATGGTTAAAGTTCCCGTACCTATATCGTCAAAAGGGCTGGCAAAAGCACCAGAAGCAACACTATGCGATTCTGCTTTTTGCTTAACGGTAATATCAAAAACACCTGTCTGAGCACCAATGTTGGCTTTCGCTGTTACTACAGACTCATCTGAAGAGCTAATGTTTACCGCTGAAAAGGTTGATGTTTTAGATAAATCTTTGTAGGAGTCTTTAAAAGTGGAAAGCGCACTGTTAATGCTGCCAAGTGCTGAAATTTGTGCCGTCGCTAATGCGGCATCCCTGTCGATTTGACTTTGAACAGGAACTTTTTCAGCATCAAGTATCCCTGTAACAATATCATTGATTTTAAGTCCTGAACCTAACCCAGTTGAGGTGATCGCCGGCATAAATTAACTCCTGCACACTAACATATACTAAATTATTACTTAGCTCTTCTGTCATAGCAAACTACAACACGCATTAATAAACCGTTTTCATAAAAACATGTTCACAATAAAGAGTAAAGAGTAAAGAGTAAAGAATAAACCAAACAGTTAACTATACCTTTTCACTAAAAAGTAAACCTATCGCTTTATCCATTCTTTTTAATAATGCTAAAGCTTCCTCGCTTGGAATTTGTCGAATTAACTCTTGAGTATCAGCTTCAAAAACTGAAATTACGTCTCGCCCGCTAGTTTTATCAACGGCAAAACTAACATCTCTTTTAGATAACTGAACAAAGGCATTTAAATTCTCTACCACCTTTTCTAACTCTTCAGGTGCCAGATCAGTGCGTTCATCTTGTTCGTTATGCTTTACTTGAGCCGTTTCAGACGTTTGTGCAACCACTTTATCTGCTGCTACTTCGGTCTTTGCCTCTGAAATATTTGCCACTAAAACTTCATGAGCTGCGCTAGCTTTAGTTTGTGGCGAAAGGCTGCCTGTTTCAATTGACGCTGTATTATCAATCATTGTTCTCACCTCGACTTCATCTATTAACAGATTTTCTAACTACACATTTTAAACTAAAAATTAAGGCTCAATAAAACGACTAAAAGCTTCTCGATATTTCTCCGAGAAGCTTCCTTATACTAGCCTGACATTAAAGCTTATCCTAGTAGCGACAACACGTTTTGTGTTGAAGCATTTGCTTGTGATAACATCGCTGTACCTGCTTGTTGCAATATTTGCGACTTACTTAACGTTGACGTTTCTACCGCGAAATCTGCATCACTGATCCGGGAGTTTGCCGCTGATATGTTTTGTGAAACGTTTTGTAAGTTAGAGATAGTTGAGCCTAAGCGGTTTTGAATCGCACCTAAGTTTGCTCGACCATCACTGATTTGTTTCAATGCTGAATCAATACGGTCAATTGAGTTATTTGCATTGGCTACTGAATTTACACTTAAACCAATACCTACTGCTGTTTCACTTCCGCCTATACTTGTAACACCAATTTTAGCCAAAGCAGTATCTTGACTACCTTGATTTGTAGCTTTACTTGTGATCACTACATCTTTGCCATCTTCGCCTGTTAGTGTAATGGAACCAGCTGTATGTGCAGTTTGACCAGCACCGCCTATATTTAGACCTTCTACAACAGCATTAGCACCTACTCCTGTTGTCGCATAAATATCGATATCAGATCCAGCTTGTGAAGTTAATACTAACTGCCCTGTTGTAGCATCAGCTGTTGCAACAACACCTTGAATACCTGCGCCATTAATCTGAGTAACCAATTCATCAATTGAGTTCACAGAAACACCAGCAGATTGGGTAAAATCAAGCGATACACCATTAATAACTAGAGCAGTTTCTGCTTGAATACCTGAAATATTAATTTCAAATTTCACTTGAGTAGTAGCTGAAGCAGTTACACCAGTTTCGTCACTAATAGCATTAATTGCGAACGCTTTATCAGCAGCTGTTGTTCCGGTAACAGCACCTAAATCAACACCATTTATCTGAATTCCATCACTCGACGTTACAGCTGTTGAACCTACAGCACTACCAGTAACATTATCAGACCCTGTGCTTATCATTAAACCAAGTTGCTGTGCTCCTGTGCTACCTTGCGCTGTAGTTTTAGATGCATCTGTACCAATGGTAATTTCTCCACCATCAGCACTGGTTAAAGAAACAAAGCCTTGATAATCGTCTGTAACTAAACCAGAACCAGCAGTGCCCGTGCCAATATCTATCTGATTACCCGTATCGTTACTTAAAACTAAGCCACCTTCACTATTAAGAGACGCCGTTATTCCGGCCACATCACGATTAATGGTTTCAACCAAGTCAGTCATACTAGAAGTATTACCAAGTGTTGTTCCGTTAATTTGTAAAGCTGAAGTTACACCTGTTTGTCCTGCAGTACCTTCAACCGTATTATAAGCAGAAGCAGTTACACCCGTTAAACCTGTAGATGCATTGACACTTGCAACAATACCAGCAGCTCTGTCAGCAACGTTGGCTGCACCTGATATAGTAACACCATTAATTGTTACCGTAACTGAATCTACTACACTACCTGTATTAACACGACCACCATTCAACTCTCCCAATCCGGAAACAGCATTCAGGTTTAAGTCTTTGGTAGTAACCGCATTAATTGAAAAAGATAAACTTTGTCCTGATTCAGAACCAATTTGTAAACTCGTTGATTTATTAGAGCCATCCAACAAATTAATTCCGTTAAAAGAAGTAGTAGTCGCGATGCGGTCTAATTCTTCATATAATTGGTCAACCTCAATTTGGATTGACGCTCTGTTAGATGCTGAGTTGGTATCATTCGCAGACTGTACGCTTAGCTCACGCATACGTTGAAGGATGTTGGTCATTTCGTCCATTGACCCTTCAGCAGTTTGTGCCATTGAGATACCGTCGTTTGCGTTACGAACCGCCTGGTTCAAACCACGAATTTGAGAAGACATGCCTGTTGAAATGGCAAGACCGGCTGCATCATCTTTTGCACTGTTGATCCGCAAACCAGAAGACAAACGTTCCATTGCAGTATTTTGTGTTAACTGCGATTTGTTAAGTTGACGTTGCGCATTTAGCGACATCACATTGGTATTTACTACTGAAGGCATAATTTGCTCCTACGATTTAGCGATTTTCAACAGATAATTCTGAAGAATTCATTGTGTCAATTACCTGACTTACAGACTTTATCGGGAACATTTAGAAAAGCTTTAGAATTATTTAACAAATAATTTAAGTAATTCGCGGAAATTTAACGTTTTTACAACGAACATTAATTGATAGATACGACAAAGCCCAGCAATAGCTGGGCTTTATGAATATGTTGCTTATTTCAAATCAATTAAAAATAAATTAATTTTTTTAGATTAACGCCTACCTTTAATAAGGAATTTCACCTTAATTTAAGCGCTTTTATCTTACAGCGCTCAAATCAAATTACCCTGCTACCTTAGTGTATTATCCCTGTAAAAGAGACAACACGTTTTGCGTACTGGCGTTTGCTTGAGATAACATCGCTGTACCTGCTTGTTGTAATATTTGCGCTTTACTTAATTTAGACGTTTCAGCAGCAAAATCGGCATCAACAATACGTGATTTTGACGAAGATAAATTTTGCGAAACATTTTCCAGGTTTGAAATAGTTGAGGCTAATCTGTTTTGCACCGCACCTAAACCTGCTCGTGCATTTGATATTTTCTCTAAAGCTGAATCAATACGGTCAATGGTATTTTCTGCGTTGGCTACAGTTAATACGCTTAAGCCTGTACCAATTGCTGATGCGTTACCACCAAAATCAGTTAAACCTAATTTCCCTAAAGCAGTATCTTTTAACAATTCAGATGCTGCATTACTGGTCACTAAAATATCTTTACCATCCGTACCTGTTAAGGTAATTGTGCCTCGGGTTAAATCAGGAAAACCTACCGCACCACCACCAGAGTCTAACAATGAACCAGCATTTGCACTTAGCTGAACATCACCACCCGATTGTGAAGTTAAGATAAGAGAACCGGTTAAATTATCAGCTGTTGCAACCACACCTTGAATACCGGAGGTGTTTATTGCGTTAACAACCGCATCTAATGACACCAGACCCGCCATTGGGATTGTAGTACCATTTAAGGTCATTGCACTAACTGAAATATTCGGAAATTGTACTTGATAATTTACTTCCGTGGTGGCACTTGCAGTAACGCCTGTTTGATCAGTTATAGTATTTATTGCAAAGGCTTTATCCGCTGATGATGTACCAG
>JABSOJ010000378.1 GCA_013216005.1 Alteromonadaceae bacterium
GGCGTGCTGATGCTGTTGTCATTTTTTTTCCTATTTAATGAGTATAATTAATTTTTTTCACGATAACTTATTTTCGTTGCTATTTAAATGAATAAGCGAAAATTAGATTATTATTTCGGGTTTAAAAAAAACCGCTCTATTGAGCGGTTTATCAAGTAAGTAACGATGAGTGACATCCAGAAACGAATATCTATTGTTGACGTCTCTGTTTTTCGACGAACACTAAGTATTACAGTTTACTTTCTAATTCAGGTAGTGCTTCAAATAAATCTGCGACAAGACCGTAATCAGCTACTTGGAAAATTGGAGCTTCCGGATCTTTGTTGATAGCAACAATAACTTTAGAATCTTTCATGCCCGCTAAATGCTGAATTGCACCACTGATGCCAACAGCAATATACAAGTCAGGAGCAACAATTTTACCTGTTTGACCAACTTGCATATCATTTGGAACAAAGCCAGCGTCAACTGCTGCACGAGATGCACCGATTGCAGCACCTAGTTTATCAGCAATGCCTTCAAGTAATTTGAAGTTATCGCCATTTTGCATGCCTCGACCACCAGAAATAATTACGCTGGCTGCGCCTAATTCAGGACGTTCAGAAACGGTTAGTTCATCGCTTACGTAGCTAGAGATACCCGCATCAGTAACTGTATCAATTGCTACAATTTCAGCATTACCATCTGTTGCTACTGCATCGAAGCCTGTAGTACGTACTGTAATGACTTTTTTGCTGTCTGAGCTCTGTACCGTCGCAATAGCATTACCTGCATAAATAGGACGAACAAATGTGTCGCTACTTTCAACGGCAATAATATCTGATATTTGAGCAACATCTAATAAAGCAGCAACGCGTGGCATAAAGTTTTTGCCCGTTGTCAGTGCTGTGGCTAATACATGGCTGTAATCAGCAGCTAATTCAGTTACCAATAAACTGATATTCTCAGCCAGTTGATATTCATAAGCGGCATTATCAGCAACAATAACCTTAGAAACGCCATTTACTTTACTTGCTTCTTCAGCAACTGTCTGGCAATCACTACCAGTAACAAGGATATGAATATCGCCACCGATAGCTTGAGCAGCAGCAACAGTTTTTAAGGTGTCAGCTTTAAGGCTTTTGTTGTCATGTTCTGCAAATACTAAAATACTCATGAGATCACCTTCGCTTCATTCTTTAACTTTTCAACTAATTCGTCGATACTTTCTACTATTATACCTGCTTGGCGATCCGCAGGAGGTGTAACTTTTAATAGTTGAGTACGAGGGCTTAAATCAATGCCAAACCCATCAGCTGCTTTAACATCCATTGGTTTACGTTTTGCTTTCATAATATTAGGTAATGAAGCATAACGAGGTTCATTTAATCTTAAGTCAGTGGTAACTATTGCTGGTAAGTTAAGCGCAACAGTTTGTAAACCGCCGTCAACTTCGCGGGTAACGTTAACTTTATCGCCGTCTACTTTAACTTCAGAAGCAAAAGTACCTTGAGCCATATTTGTTAATGCAGCAAGCATTTGACCTGTCTGGTTGTTATCGCTATCAATTGACTGTTTACCTAAAATTACTAATTGCGGTTGTTCTTCTTCAACAACTTTCTGTAAAAGTTTAGCAATGTTCAGAGCATCAAGAGTTAATTCTGTTTCAATATGAATTGCACGGTCAGCACCTAATGCTAATGCAGTACGAAGCTGTTCTTGACAAGCTTTAGCACCAATGGAAACGGCGATAACTTCAGTTGCTGTGCCGGCTTCTTTAAGGCGAACAGCTTCTTCTACAGCTATTTCGCAAAAAGGGTTGATTGCCATTTTGACATTAGCAAGGTCAACATTTGAATTGTCTGCTTTTACGCGAACTTTGACGTTATAGTCAATAACACGTTTGATGGGTACTAATACTTTCATCTTAACCTCTGGTTGTACTTGTTGTGTTTACGCTAATATTCAGTTTATATGATAAATTTTAAATAGTAGTATTCGAACTACTGAAAAAACTTTATTAATATAGTTTTGTATATAAACAATTTGTCTTACAATTTGTAATATTTTGAGTACGTGACAATTTAATTTTCAAAATTGCCTGATTTTAATTTATAATTCGAGTTATTACTCGAAAGATTACTGATTGATGCCGTGTACGTCAACGTAATATTGACGAAAATTTCAATCATTTGAGTAAAAACAGGCTTTATAAATAAATAGTTCATATCAGGATAGTATTTACTGACAAAATGTCTATATAATGATGAATAATATCAAACAGGTGTTTGAATATCAAACGTGCGTTTGCTGTTTTTAATGTAAAGTATTTTAAAATTCTAATAATGGGGGATATATGGAACGCGAATCTATGGAATTTGATGTAGTGATTGTTGGCGCTGGACCATCCGGCCTGGCAACCGCTTGTCGTTTAATGCAATTGGCACAGGAAAAAGAACAAGAGCTTATGGTCTGTGTCGTTGAAAAAGGCTCAGAAGTAGGCGCACATATTCTCTCAGGTGCCGTGTTTGAACCACGTGCAATAAATGAATTGTTTCCAGACTGGAAAGAAAAAGGTGCTCCTTTAAATACAAAAGTTAAAGGCGATGATATTTATTTACTGAATAGTGAAAGTAGTGGTATTAAATTACCGAGTTTTTCTGTTCCGAAAACTATGCACAATGAAGGGAATTATATTGTAAGCATGGGGAATGTTTGCCGTTGGTTAGCTGAACAAGCTGAACAGTTGGGTGTAGAGATATTCCCGGGTTTTCCTGCTCACAGTGTAATTTATAATGACGATGGCAGTGTTGGTGGCATTATTACCGGTGATATGGGCTTAGATCAGGAAGGTAAGCAGAAAGATTCGTTTATGCCTGGTATGGAGCTTAGAGCTAAATATACTGTATTTGCTGAAGGCTGTCGTGGTCATTTAGGTAAAGAGTTAATTGAAAAATTCCAATTAGATGCCGGGAAATCTCCGCAACATTATGGTATTGGGTTTAAAGAAATCTGGGATATTGATCCTGAGAAACATCAGGAAGGTCTAGTTATTCATACTGCAGGTTGGCCTTTAGAAAAAGGTACTACAGGTGGGGGATATTTATATCATGCGGAAAATAACCAGGTATTTGTCGGTATTATTATTGACTTAAATTACAGTAACCCGTATTTAAACCCGTTTGAAGAGTTTCAACGTTACAAGCATCATCCAAAAATAAGTCAGTACCTTGAAGGTGGCAAACGTGTTTCATATGGTGCCCGTGCTTTAGCTAAAGGTGGTTTTAATTCTTTACCTAAAATGACTATGCCAGGTGCAATAATGGTTGGTTGTGATGCTGGTACAATTAACTACGCTAAAATCAAAGGTAATCATACTGCGATGAAGTCGGGTATGTTGGCAGCAGAAACCATTATGAGCGCATTTGCAACGGGTGATGAAGGTTGTCAGGACTTAACGGCTTATACCGATAATTATAAAGCCTCGTGGCTTTACGACGAATTATACAATACCCGTAATTTTGGCCCTGCTATGCATAAGTTTGGCATGTATGTTGGTGGCGCATACAATATGGTTGATCAGAACTTCTTTGGTGGCAAATTGCCATTTAACTTCAAAGATGAGTCTTTAGATCATGAACAATTAAAGTTAGCGTCAGAATCAGCCGTGATTAATTATGCTAAACCAGATAATAAACTGAGCTTTGATCGTTTATCTTCAGTGTTTTTATCAAACACCAATCATGAAGAAGAGCAGCCTTGTCATTTAAAACTAGCTGATGTAAGTATTCCTATGACAGTTAACTTGGCTAAATATGCGGAACCGGCGCAAAGATATTGTCCAGCAGGTGTATATGAAATTCAAAACACTGAAGAAGGCGATAAATTTGTGATTAATGCGCAAAACTGCATTCATTGTAAAACTTGTGATATTAAAGATCCTAGTCAAAATATCACCTGGGTAACTCCGGAAGGAACGGGCGGACCAAATTATCCAAATATGTAATTGTATTGTATGTACCAGTTAAGTGTTGCTATAATAGTTGTAGGATGGGTTAGCCAACGGCGTAACCCATCACTTTGTAGAACGC
>JABSOJ010000379.1 GCA_013216005.1 Alteromonadaceae bacterium
ATTTAAAATCTGATGCCCTTTTTACTGAAAATCAACTCAGATTTTAAATCTCAGCTTTATGTGCGGAACGTCAGTTAAGTGTCAGGAATAAATAAATTTTGATGGGTTACGCCTACGGCCAACCCATCCTACGCAATCAAATTTCGATTTTGAAAAAACTGACACTAATTTTATTTAATAAGAATAATAAAAAACAGGGGGTTACAGATAACAGGTGCAGGTGCAAAATGATAATGCATACTAATTTACTTTTCTAAACTTATTGGTTTCACTGAAGTTTCACGTAACATGCAATACGTAAACTACTTGCGGCTATAATAGTGAACACAGCCAGCTGTTGCGTGTCCCGTCTTTATTGGCTTGTTACACATTACTTTCAATTGATTTGTTTGAGACCACGTCATTTTTTAAAACTAAAGCAACTAGATAAACAAAATTCAATGGTGGTGTAATGCATAATAAAACACCTATTAAGGTAGCTACTTTGGGATTACTTGTTTTACGTTTACCTAGGTAATAACTTAAACCTCCAACGATAAACATAGAATAAAAAACTAGTTCTCCAATAAATGTTGCACTGATATTCATGTGTAATTCTCCTTTTGCATAAAATGCTTATTATGTACTTGTCAGTAACAGGATGGGTTACATCTTCTGAACCCACCCTGTTTTATATCCATTTCAGGACGAACACTATTTAACTTTATTACCCTCTTTATCCAATAACACCGGCTCACCCAAACCTAATTCACTTATGCGTGCTAATTGAGTTTCAGCATCACCCACTATCAGATAGATCATTTTGTCACGATCCATATATTTGGCTAGTGTGGCTTTTGTCTGTTCAAGTGTTAATTTGCTTAAAACCTGCTGCTGTTGTTCAACATAATCATTTGCCAGATTATAACTGCTGATGTTTTGTAGCATGCCTAATAATGCGCCTGTTGTTTCAAAAGCACGGGCGTCTTGTTTCGCTAATATAGACTTAGTGCTGTCTAACGCTGCCTGATCGAAGTTTTTCTCGTAATTGTCGAAAATATCACGGAAAGTTTGTAACGATTCCAGGGTAACGTTTGAACGAACACTTGAACGAGCTGTAAATGCGCCGCCTTGATTACTGCGGCTAAAACCAGAGTATGCTCCGTAGGTATAACCTTTTTCCAGTCTTAATACTTTGAATAATTTAGCAGACAAGCTACCGCCTAATTCATGGTTTACAGCAACCGCCGGATAATATTCACCAGAGTTAGCTAACATTGCACGACTACCAATACGGATGAAAGATTGCTTCGCACCCGGCACATCAACAAAATATAACTGTGGTTTATCAAGTGCTGCAGGAGCCGATATTTTTTCTACTTTAACATCGCCTTTTTTAAGCATACTTAAAGGTTTCAAGCTATTTGCCACTTTTTCTTTCGTTATATCACCTGTGATATGCACGCTGGTTAAATTAGCAATTACATTGGCTTTATAAAATGCTTTAATATCATTTAAAGACATTGCAGTTACTTCATCAGCGGTTCCTGCAACTGATGTACCTAAATTACTATTACCATAAAGCAATTTACCGTACACATTAGCTGCTATAGCACCCGGATTACCAGCAGACTGTTTAATGTTTGCCAATATTTCATTTTTGACCCGATCCCATTGAGTTTCATCCCAACGAGGTTCCAATAAAATTTCCTGAGCTAAAGCTATTACCTGATCAAAGTTTTTACTTAATGTATTGCCATTTAAAGTAATGAATTCATCGCTGGCATAAAAATTTAATTCAGCACCCAAATCACCAATAAGATTTTCAAGCTGTTGAGGTGTTTTGTTCGCTGTTCCTTCCATTAACATGTCAGTTAATAAATTTGCAGTACCGTGTTTACCAGCAACATCTAAAGAGTGACCGCCCATAATTCGAATTGAGAATGAAACCAATGGCAATTCATCATGAACTATACCTAAAACTTTAACGCCATTACTTAAATCATTTTGCCAAATATCAGGTACGGTTATGGTTGGTGTTTTTCCGTAAGTTGGATTAACTGAACGATCAAATGAACTTGCTGCCTGAGCCACAGGGCTTAATTTCATTTCTTTGTCAGCGGCCATTTTTTGTTTTTCAGCGCCCTGTATTATTTTTTCTTCAACAATATTGGCTTTTACTGCGTCACTCATTGCCAGTACCAGTTTTCCTTTAGGTACAAAACTGGTGGCGATATAATTTTTATGCAGCACATATTCCCTGAAAACTCGAATGATGTCTGCTTTAGTTACCGCGCGATATTTATTTATCTCGCTTGTCACCATGTTTGGATCACCATAAAACTCATTATAAATTGCTAATGATGATGCTTTATTAAACACTCCTGTTAAGTCGTTAAAAAATTCAGTTTCTTTACCTGTTAAAACACGGGCCAGTTGTTTGTCTGTGATACCTGTTGCATCAAATTTTGCGAATGCTTTATCAATGCTTTGTTTGACCTCATCAAGATCCTTGCCATCAAATGCCCGAACTCTTATGCTAAAAGTACCGGCCAGTTCACCGTGACCAAAAGAAGCGCTAACACGCGGGGCTAATTTATCTTGTTCGACCAACACTTGATATAAAACACTTTCTTTACCGACACTTAGTAATTGCGATAACATTTCAAGCGCATACTTATCAGTATTATTTTGATCTACCGTTGGAAAGGTTAAAGATAGCTGCGGCAATTTTGCAAAATTATCTTCATGATAAAATGATTTAGATGCGGCTAAAGTAACAGGCATCGGTTTTATCGGTGTTACATCACCACGAGGTTCTAATTCACCGAAATATTTTTCCACCCAGGCTTTCGCTTGTTTTTTATCGAAGTCACCTGCAAGCACTAAGGTTGCATTATTAACGCCATACCATTTATCGTAAAATTCACGTACGTCTGGCAAGGTAGCATTTTGTAAATCTTGCAGACTACCAATAACAGACCAGCTATACGGATGTCCTTCAGGGTATAACGCTTCAAGCATTACTGCATTTTCATGGCCATAAGGTCGGTTATCAACCCCTTGTCGTTTCTCGTTTTTAACGACTTGTTTTTCGTTTTCCAAACCTTCGTTTGTCACTGTATTAATGAAGTAACCCATACGATCAGATTCCATCCATAATACTTTTTCTAAACCGTCACTAGGTACAATTTCATAATAAATAGTACCGTCCTGCCAGGTACCCCCGTTTAAACTACCGCCCATTGAACCGATATTTTTAATAAAATTACCTGCGCCAACATGTTCAGAGTCTTGAAATAACATGTGTTCAAAAAAATGGGCAAATCCGGTGCGACCTGTTTTTTCACGATTAGAACCTACGTGATATAAAATAGCTACAGCAACGGCAGGATCAGATTTATCTAGATGGAATACAACTTCAAGTCCATTCTTTAATTTAAATTTTTCTATATCTAACGTCAGAGCCGATTGGCTCATTACTGTTGAAGTGGAAGGTTTAATTGAAGTATTTGATGTTGTAAGGTCACATCCCTGTAACGCTAAAGCAAGCGCACTTAAAACGAATATTTTTTTATAATTTTTCATTGCTTATCTCTAAATTAATGGTCAATTTCACCCATAATTTTAAAGTTTAAGCAAACTAATAACAAGTTGTTAAATGAATCAAATTATAAATGAGTTAATAGTTTCCCTTTGAGCTCTAAACTCTTTAAGATTTTTTGATATAAATCAACAATATAATTGTCACCTTCATGTTCAATGATGTGATCAAATCCGGGAGATGAATTTGCTTCAATAAGCCAAAATTCACCGGTATTATCTAACGCCACGTCAAGACCGCAAAAAGGGATCATTAGTTTTGAGAAAATAGGCGAACAAAAATCATCCAGCTTTTGTATCAAGTGGCTATCCTTAATCATTTCTGATTTAGATCCCTCCCACAATGCAGAGGACTTAAATTATTAGTGAACACGGAATCGTCATAACTTTAGTTTTAAGTGGTTGTAATCTATACTATGGTGACATGAACTTGATTGAGTGAATTTAAAATGAGAAAAGGCTGTCGCATACTGTTTGAATCT